>NZ_KV823513.1:0-922 GCF_001815965.1 Corynebacterium sp. HMSC22B11
CGTCATCCCAGGTCAGCTCAGTAATAGACAAAAGACCGCAGTGGTTGACGCGCTACGCCCTGACTTCCCCTTGCCGATGCTGCTTGCCTCTATCGGCCTTGCACAATCGAGTTTTTACTACCACCTTCAACAACGCAGCCGGCCCGATAAGCACGAGCATATCCGTGACATACTCCATGCCATCGACGCGCAGTCGGACAACACGTACGGCTATCGACGCATGTGGTGGGAGTTGCGTCATCGTGGGATCATCATCAGCGAGAAGGTTGTTCGTCGCCTCATGCGCGAAGAAGGAATCGTGCCCCGCTTTCCGAAACGCAAGTGGAGGTACTCCAGCTATCAGGGAGAAATTTCACCAGCTCCGGACAACT
Organism: Corynebacterium sp. HMSC22B11; assembly: GCF_001815965.1. Taxonomy (NCBI): domain Bacteria; kingdom Bacillati; phylum Actinomycetota; class Actinomycetes; order Mycobacteriales; family Corynebacteriaceae; genus Corynebacterium; species Corynebacterium sp. HMSC22B11. Next base: position 372 of record NZ_KV823513.1, read on the forward strand.
TGGTGAACCGTAGTTTTCACGCTGACAGCCCAAACAAGTTGTGGCTAACTGACATCAGTGTTTTTGCAGCTCACGATAGTCGCGTGTACCTCTCTGCCATAATCGACTGTTTTGACGGCAAGGTCGTCGCCGCGAAAACAAGCGTGCACCCCACTATGGAGTTGGCGCAGGAAACCCTGCTTGCTGCCATTGAAGCGGAGCAGCCAGAAGCAGATGGTTCCCTGGTGCTTCATTCTGACCGGGGTGCACATTACCGCGGTAGCACCTGGCGCAGTTTGACCGCTAAATACGGGATTGTCAGCTCAATGTCTAAAAAGGGTTGCAGCCCAGATAACGCAGCGTGTGAAGGATTTTTCGGCCGTATGAAAAATGAGATGTACTACGGCAAGGTTTGGCAAACCACCAAAGAGCTCGAAGAAGCCATCGCGCGATACATCGAGTTCTATAACAACCACCGGATCAAAACCAGTCTAGGCGGTGTGAGTATCACCGCCTACCGAAAACTTCATGTAGCGTGACCCGAAACTGTCCAACAAAATGTCCGCGTCCCC
>NZ_KV823514.1:0-1856 GCF_001815965.1 Corynebacterium sp. HMSC22B11
TTTTTTTGGGCCTCATGGCTTTTATGGAGAGTTTGATCCTGGCTCAGGACGAACGCTGGCGGCGTGCTTAACACATGCAAGTCGAACGGAAAGGCCCCTGCTTGCAGGGGTACTCGAGTGGCGAACGGGTGAGTAACACGTGGGTGATCTGCCCTTCACTTCGGGATAAGCCTGGGAAACTGGGTCTAATACCGGATAGGACCAATCTTTAGTGTGGTTGGTGGAAAGTTTTGTCGGTGGAGGATGAGCCCGCGGCCTATCAGCTTGTTGGTGGGGTAATGGCCTACCAAGGCGACGACGGGTAGCCGGCCTGAGAGGGTGGACGGCCACATTGGGACTGAGACACGGCCCAGACTCCTGCGGGAGGCAGCAGTGGGGAATATTGCACAATGGGCGGAAGCCTGATGCAGCGACGCCGCGTGAGGGATGACGGCCTTCGGGTTGTAAACCTCTTTCGCTAGGGAAGAAGCCTTCGGGTGACGGTACCTGGATAAGAAGCACCGGCTAACTACGTGCCAGCAGCCGCGGTAATACGTAGGGTGCGAGCGTTGTCCGGAATTACTGGGCGTAAAGAGCTCGTAGGTGGTTTGTCGCGTCGTCTGTGAAATTCCGGGGCTTAACTCCGGGCGTGCAGGCGATACGGGCAAGCTGGAGTGCTGTAGGGGAGACTGGAATTCCTGGTGTAGCGGTGGAATGCGCAGATATCAGGAGGAACACCGATGGCGAAGGCAGGTCTCTGGGCAGTTACTGACACTGAGGAGCGAAAGCATGGGTAGCGAACAGGATTAGATACCCTGGTAGTCCATGCCGTAAACGGTGGGCGCTAGGTGTGGGGATTTTTCACGATTTCCGTGCCGTAGCTAACGCATTAAGCGCCCCGCCTGGGGAGTACGGCCGCAAGGCTAAAACTCAAAGGAATTGACGGGGGCCCGCACAAGCGGCGGAGCATGTGGATTAATTCGATGCAACGCGAAGAACCTTACCTGGGCTTGACATACACCGGATCGCTGCAGAGATGTAGTTTCCCTTCGGGGCTGGTGTACAGGTGGTGCATGGTTGTCGTCAGCTCGTGTCGTGAGATGTTGGGTTAAGTCCCGTAACGAGCGCAACCCTTGTCTTGTGTTGCCAGCACATAATGGTGGGGACTCACAAGAGACTGCCGGGGTTAACTCGGAGGAAGGTGGGGATGACGTCAAATCATCATGCCCCTTATGTCCAGGGCTTCACACATGCTACAATGGTCGGTACAGTGGGTTGCGATACCGTGAGGTGGAGCTAATCCCTGAAAGTCGGCCTCAGTTCGGATTGGAGTCTGCAACTCGACTCCATGAAGTCGGAGTCGCTAGTAATCGCAGATCAGCAACGCTGCGGTGAATACGTTCCCGGGCCTTGTACACACCGCCCGTCACGTCATGAAAGTTGGTAACACCCGAAGCCAGTGGCCTAAACTTGTTAGGGAGCTGTCGAAGGTGGGATCGGCGATTGGGACGAAGTCGTAACAAGGTAGCCGTACCGGAAGGTGCGGCTGGATCACCTCCTTTCTAAGGAGTTTTTGTTTATTATTTTTTGTGGGTGAATCGTGGGCATTAGAAACCCTGTCATGGGGGTTTGCTTGCGTGTCCGCCAATGACCGGTTGGTTGTTGGTGTGTGTTGTTGTGTTCAGGTCTTGTGTGTGTTTGGTTTGTTGCGTTGTTGGGTGTCTGGAATGGCATGTGTTGTTGTTCCTGTTGGGATGCTTCCTGCGTGTGATTGACCGGTTGTGGTTGGTTGTGTGTGGGTGGTGTTCGTGTTGTTTGAGAACTGTATAGTGGACGCGAGTATCTAATTTCTTGTGATTTTGTTGTTCACCTGATGC
>NZ_KV823515.1:0-55524 GCF_001815965.1 Corynebacterium sp. HMSC22B11
ATTAAACCAGTCCAACTTTCGGGGGCTAGTTCACTCTGCGGGGATTCATTGCTTCAGGGGGGATTAGGCTGCGGCGGCCTCGGCTTTGTTCCTCCGGTCGATGAAGTAGTAGCGGATGGACATTGCCACCGTGAACACCACGCCTGCGATGAGGGCGGAGTGGAAATCCGACATCCAGAACATCGTGCCGAAGGTCAGCAGGATCATGGCGATTGCGAAGTATTGACCCAGCGGCCATAGCGGCACCGTGAAGTGCGCGTGGGCGACGTCCTCGGAGTTCAGGTGCTTGCGGTAGGCCAGGTGGCTGATGAGGATCATCAGCCACACGAAGATTGTGGCGAAGGTGGCCAGCGCGGCGATGTCCTGGAACAGGCGCTCAGCGGTCGGGTTGATCAGCTGCAACACGATGCCGATGACCAGCACGATGAGCAGGGCACTGATCGTGGAGACCGGCACGCCGTTGCGCGGGTCGATCTTGGCGAACATCTTCGGGGCGAGCTTCTGGCGAGCCATACCGTGAATCACGCGGCCGGCGCCGTAGAGATCCGAGTTGATCGCGGACAGTGCCGCGGAGAGAACCACGACGTTCAGCAGGGCAGCGGCCCAGCCGATGCCCAGGGAGCTGAAGATCTGCACGAACGGGGACTGCTCGCCGGTGATCTCGCGCCACGGAATCACCGCGACGATGACGAAGATCGCGAGCACGTAGAACAGCAGGATGCGCATCGGCACCGTGTTGATGGCCTTCGGGATCGTCTTCTCCGGGTCCTCGGCCTCGGAGGCCGTCACGCCGATGATCTCCGTGCCACCGAAGGCGAAGAGCACCAGAATGAGGGCGGACAGCACGCCGGTGAAGCCGTTCGGGAACAGGCCGCCGTCGTTCCACAGGTTCGAGATGCCGACGGTGCCGCCGGTGTCCACGTTGAACACGAGGATGGCCGCACCACCGAGGATCATGGCGACCACCGCGGTCACCTTGATCGTCGTGAACCAGAACTCCAGCTCACCGAACCAGCGGGCGGAGGCGAGGTTCGCCGCCCCCACGATGATCAGCGCCACCGCGACCCAGACCCAGGAGGCCGTCTCCGGGAACCAGAACTTCATATACAGCGCCACGGCCGTGAGGTCGGCCAGGCACACGATGATCATCTCGAAGGCATACATCCAGCCGGTGATGTACCCGGCCCATCCGCCCAGGTAGCGGCGGCAATATTCCGCGAAAGAGCCAGCGACGGGGTGGGCCACGGACATCTCGCCCAGGGCGCGCAGCATGAAGTACACGATCGCGCCGCCGAGCAGGTAGACGAAGATGACACCGGGGCCCGCCGCGCCGATCGCGCCGGCGGAACCGTAGAACAGCCCGGTGCCGATGGCCGAACCCAGCGCGATGAAGTGGATGTGTCGGTGGCGCAGCGCGCGCCGCAGCTCGCCCTGGTGGCTGTCAGTCGTGGATTCGCCCGCCGTGGCGGCCTCGGGCGCTGGTTGTTGCGACATGGGATTGTCCTCCGGATTCCGTCAAGCCGCGAAAGTCAGATCGATATCAGCCGTAGTATGCCACGTCACACTCCGGGCGAAAGATTCGGGTCGGTGCTGGATTGGTACTGGGGCTGCACCGGGGTCAGTGCTGGGGCAGCACTGGGGTCAGTACTGCCAGCAGCCACAATCAGTGCAGGCTGCGATCTGCCTTCCACCGGGTGGCGCGGTATGGCTTTTGCTGGCCGCAGAGCGTACTGTCAAGTGCGATGAGTGATACTGATAGCGTCTCCGGCGACGTCAACAAGCCGGTGGATAACGATTACTCGGTAGCTCAGAACAATCTGCAGGAAGAGGCTCAGCAGGCGCCGGTCAACGATGCGCCGCTGAATATCTCTGATGTGTTGGGGGAGAACACCGAAGATTCCGCGATGGAATTCGCCGGTGGCTCCGCTGTAGCCGAGGGCGCAGAAGATTCTGGGAAGACCGACAATCTCAACAACGAGAAGAACAAGAACGAGAACCCAGAGGACACTGTGGCCGATCAGCAGGCGGAAACCGTAGAAAACAACAACGACAACGACACCACCCCGACCGCGTCCATCCAGGACGTCGCCGTCGCGAAGGACGACGAGCAGGCAGACAACGCGAAGGAAGACAAGGACGACGACGGTGCCGGTTTCGGTGACCTGGGTCTGTCGCCGGAGGTGCTCGACGCCGTCCGTGCCGTCGGATTCACCTCGCCGTCCCCAATCCAGGAGCAGACCATCCCGCTGCTGATGGCAGGGGAGGACGTGGTCGGCCTCGCGCAGACCGGTACCGGTAAGACCGCCGCCTTTGCGCTGCCGATCCTGTCCCGGCTGAACCTGAAGTCCCGCAAGCCGCAGGCCCTGGTGCTGGCACCGACCCGTGAGCTGGCGCTGCAGGTCGCGGAGTCCTTCGAGGACTTCGCGGGGAAGATGGGTGGGGTCAACATCTTGCCGATCTACGGCGGCCAGCCTTACGGCGCGCAGCTCTCGGGCCTGCGCCGCGGCGCGCACGTCGTCGTCGGCACCCCGGGTCGCGTGATCGATCACCTGCAGAAGGGCAGCCTGGACATCTCCGAGCTGCGCTTCATGGTGCTCGACGAAGCCGACGAGATGCTGAACATGGGCTTCCAGGAGGACGTGGAGCGCATCCTGGAGGACACCCCGGAGGAGAAGCAGGTCGCGCTGTTCTCGGCGACGATGCCGTCCGCGATCCGTCACCTGTCTAAGCGCTATCTCAACGAGCCGCAGGAAGTGACGGTCAAGTCCACCCAGCGCACCGCGGAGAATATCGAGCAGGACTACCTGATCGTGCACCACCGCGAGAAGCTGGACGCGCTGACCCGCATCCTCGAGGTCACCGACTTCGACGCGATGATCATGTTCGTCCGCACCAAGAACGACACCGAGGAGCTTGCGGAGCGCCTGCGCGCCCGGGGCTACGAGGCTGCCGCCATCAACGGCGATATCGCCCAGGCGCAGCGCGAACGCACCGTGGACCAGCTCAAGGACGGTCGCCTGGACATCCTGGTCGCCACCGACGTCGCCGCTCGTGGCCTGGACGTCGAGCGCATCACGCACGTGTTCAACTACGACATTCCGCGTGACACCGAGTCCTATGTGCACCGCATCGGCCGCACGGGGCGCGCGGGGCGTTCCGGCCGCGCCGTGCTGTTCGTGACCCCGCGTGAGCGCCGGATGCTGAAGTCCATCGAGCGCGCGACGAAGTCCCGCCTCAACGAGATCGAGCTGCCGAGCGTTGACCAGGTCAACGAGGCCCGCAAGGCGAAGTTCAACCGCGAGCTGACCAAGAACCTCGAGGATCCGCAGGTCTCCGTGTTCCGCGAGCTGGTGACCACCTACGCGGAGGACAACGGAGTCACCCTGGAGGACATCGCTGCGGCATTGGCAGCCGGGGCCCAGGGCGGGGAGAAGTTCCTCATGGAGGAGGCTCCGCGCCGCGAGCACAAGCGCCGCAGCGACGACCGTTACGGCGATGCCGATCGCCGTGGTGGCGGGGCGTACCGCTCCTTCGAGGAGCGCTTCAACAAGCCAGCCCCCCGGTTCACGGATCGCAACGGCAACGAGATGGAGGTCTACCGCCTCTCCGTCGGCCACCGCCAGCGCGTGCGCCCGGGCGCAATCGTGGGTGCCCTGGCCAACGAGGGCGGGCTGAACTCCCGCGACTTCGGCCGCATCAGCATCTTCTCCGAGCACTCCCTGGTGGAGCTGCCGGCGGACCTGCCGAAGCAGGTCTTTGAGGCCCTCGACCAGACCCGCGTGTCCGGTCAGCTGATCAATATCGAGCCGGACCCGGGTGCCCCGAAGGGCCGCCCGGGCTCCCACCGTGGCAACCGCCGCGACCGCGATGGTCGCCGCGGTGGCTACCGCGACGACCGGGGCCGGGGGGAGCGCCGGGGCGGCGGACGCTTCGACCGCGACCGCGACCGCGGTGGGCGTGGGCGCGGCCGTGGGCACCACAACCGCTTCGAAGACTCCCGTGGGGATCGCCGTGGCGGTGGCCGCCACCGGGACGACCGCGGTTTTGAGGGGCGTGGCGGCCGCGGTAATAACCGCCGCGGGGGACGCTACTAGCCGAAACCTGTAAATCCGGCTGACGTGGAAGAGGCCACGTCAGCCGGATTTTTCGTAGGGGTCGGCTGGGTCAGGTGGCCAAAGCAAGGCATAGAGAAATAGCCGTGGGAGTGAGTTTCACTCCCACGGCTATGTGGCATTCGCGCGCTGCATGCGAGCGCCTGCGAAAATGCGTGGACTAGACGAACATCAGGACCGCGGTGATCAGCCACAGCAGGTTGAAGATGCCGCCGAACATGGCAGCCTTGCCGGGCAGACCCTTGGCCGCATCGCCCTGGACGGCGGCGAGCTCGTCCTCGCTCGCCGGGGTGTCGGATTCGTCGAGGCCATCAACGGAGATCAGGCCGCGACGCTGCTGCGGGATCACCGCCAGCAGCAGGACCAGCCAGGCCGCCAGAGAGGTGAGAATGGCGGCGTGGAAGGCGTAGTTCTGCATTGCGCCGTCCACGGTCATGAAGGCGACCAGGCCCAGCACGGGGACCAGCAGGGAGATGTAGCCGTAGCGGCGGGTCATGCCAGCCAGGGTTGCCACGGAGCCCACCGCCTTGGCGGAGCCGGACTGCGCGGCGCGCAGGGAAGGTGCGAATGCCGAGGTAGCGATCGCGACCGGTCCGATGAGGAGGATCGCAGCGATGACGTGGAGAGCAGTAATAAATTGATCCATGTGAACCACTCTGTCAAAAAATTCGTGACTAGTCACAAAACCCCCGGTCAGCGGGGCAGCTGGCAGGCCTCGCGGGCAGTAGCAGCGTCGCCGGCGGTGATCGCCAGCCCGTAGCGGGCCACCACCTCCAGGTAGCGGGCCACGTAGGGGCAGCGGGCCGCAGGGTTGGGCGGCAACCAGGCCTCCAGCGTCGCATCAGACTTCTCCCGGTTCAGCTCCGAGGCGGTGACCGCCAGGTTGTAGTGCCAGTCATTGGCGAAGCGATGACGCTTCTCTGCTGTCCAGGCGTGTGCCCCCAAATCCCAGGCCGCGGCGAGTGGAACAATGTGGTCGATATCCGTGCCCTGCGGGCGTACCGGTTCGGCGGAGTACTCATCGGATGCCTCGCCGGTGGCCCGCGGGCAGGGGCTGGCGGGGTCGGTGGGGAAGTTCAGGTTCAGCACCAGCTCACGGGTCGAGCAATAACTGCCATCAGGTGCGATGCTGTGCGCCCAGCCCTGCAGAAACCGGGTGCGGTCGTAGCCCACCACTCGGATCCGCTGGGGCACGACCTCCACCCGCGCCAGGGCCTGGCGGGCCAGCTCCTGCGCGCGCTGATCCACAGAGCGGCCCCCAGGCAACCAACCAGTTGGCACCGGAACCGACGTCGTGAAAAACAACAGACCAGCCACGGCGGAGAGAAAGACTAGAGAGAAAAAGAAACGTCGCCCCATGTTGTCTTAGACAACGCGAGGCGACGTTTGGTTCCCGAGGTTGCGGAAAAATTTTCCGCAGGGAGGGGAGGGGCTACTTAGCGGCCTCCTCCACGAACTCCTTCTCGGTGAGGCGATCGGCCTTGTTGCTCAGCTCGATGGACTTGTCGAACTCATCCAGAACCTTCGCGGAAGGCTCCTTGGTCATCAGGGTCACGCCGACCATGAAGACCACGTTGGCCAGCACGCCCGGGATCATCTCGTAGAGGCCGAACGGCTTATCGGCGATGCCGAAGTTAGCCAGGCCGCCCCACAGGAAGCTGACGATCGCACCGGCAGCCAGGCCGGCGATCGCGCCCGGGGCGTTCAGGCGACGCCAGTACAGGGAGGCGATGATGACCGGGCCGAATGCGGAACCGAAGCCGGCCCACGCGAACTCGACCAGGCTCAGCACGCCGGAATCCGGCTTGGCCGCGATGAACACCGCCAGCAGGGCGACGACGAGCACTGCGAAGCGGGAGAGAACCTGCAGCAGGCGATCGGAAGCGTTCTTGTTGAACAGGCCCTTGTAGATGTCCTCGATCAGTGCGGAGGAGACCACCAGCAGCTGGGAGGAAATCGTGGACATGATGGCCGCCAGCACTGCGGTGAGCACCAGACCCGCGATCAGCGGGTGGAACAGGATCTGGCCCATGTCCAGGAAGATCGTCTCGAAGTTGATCTGGTCGACGATCTTGATGTCTGGGTTCTCGGTGAAGAATGCCGGGCCGATGATCGCCACGAAGACGGTACCGACCATGGACAGGCCCATCCAGGTCACGCCGTAGAACATGCCCTTGCGAGCAGACCGTGGGGTACGCAGCGCCATGAAGCGCACGATGATGTGCGGCTGGCCGAAGTAGCCCAGGCCCCAAGCCAGACCAGAGATGATGGTCACGAAGCCCACGCCGTTGACCAGGGAGAACCAGTTCGGGTTCGGCTCCAGGCCGGAGGCAGCGTAGGCGTTCTCCGTCTGGAAGCTGAAGATGGCGCTCGGGTCCTCCATGTGCAGAACCGCGAAGATCGGCACCAGGATCAGGGAGATGAACATGATGCAGCCCTGCACCGCGTCCGTGTAGGACACAGCGAGGAAGCCACCGACGAAGGTGTAGATCACGGTCACACCGGCGATCACGGCGATGCCGACGGCGTAAGAGGAGTCAAAGGTGGACTCGAAGTAGCGACCACCGGCGACCATGCCGGACGCCACGTAGAAGGTGAAGAACAGCAGAATCACGAGGCCAGCGACCACGCGAAGCACGTGGGACTTGTCCTCGAAGCGGTTCTCCAGGAAGCTCGGCACGGTGATGGAGTTGTCCGCGATCTCGGTGTAGGCGCGCAGGCGTGGTGCGGTGAACCACCAGTTGAGTGCGCAACCGAGCAGCAGGCCGATGGCCACCCAGAGCTCAGAGAAGCCGGATACGAAGATCGCGGCGGGAAGGCCCATCAGCAGCCAGCCGGACATATCGGAGGCGCCAGCGGACAGGGCTGCGACGAACGGGTTAAGGTTTCTGCCGCCCAGCATGTAGTCCTCGTACTCGTCGGTCTGCTTATAACCGAGGAGTCCAATGAACATCATGGCGATCAGATAGATCACCATTGCTGTGACGAACCATGCTTGGTCTGTCATACAGAATGTCTCTTTCTTTGTAGGGTCGAGACTTCCTGAAAGACCACCCGGGGCCGATGAAGAGCCGGCCGAATGGTTAGTCGAAGTCAATATTTAAAACTTGAGCATGGCCATGATGCCAGAATTCTCAACGCTTTTCTGCCAAAATCCTGAAAAAAGACCGAAAGAATGCCGTGTTGCTGGGCTTTAATGAGAGGAAAATGGGCAGTCTACGTGCGCCGATTCGGTGTGTCCGCGGGGCATGGTAGACCCTTATAACTATGGGATCTGCTTTTCTGCTGCACGCGCTCGTGCCGGCCGGGGGCGGCGTGCAGCTGTGGGCCGAAAAGGTGGCCGGCCGCCAGATCGTCATGCGCGCCGAGGACATCCCCGACGGGCAGTGGCCCGCAGAGCTGCGCGCCGTGCTGGCTGCTAAACCGCTGCGCTCCCGAGGCCAGGTGCTCGTCTCCACCCCGAGCGGTAAGCCCACCACCCTCGCCATCCCCACCGCGGCGTGGGTGCCAGAACAATCCATCGCGCTGATGGAGCAGCTGCGCCGGATCGCCACCGATCCCGAGGTTCGCGAGGGCCTGGGCCCCGAGGTGATCTTCCTCATCGACCTATTCGAATACGTGGAAGCCACCGTGAAGGCAGGGCGGGTCATGGTTCGGATGGAGCGGCAGGATCAACAGTGGCACCCTCGCTTCACCCTGGCTACCGCCGGGGAGCATTCCGCGGTGCTCAATGAGTTCCGGGCGCAACTCCCCGGAGTGCTGGCGCGCAACGGCAACGGGGACGTGGTGGGGGATGCCGCAGACGACTGGGCGCATTGGATGGCCGTGAGCCTCGTTACCGACCGCGCCCGGCCGCCGGAATATGAGGAGTTGGAGAGCCCTCTGGTCACCGACCTCCTCGCCGGGCGGGCCACCGCGAAGGCGGGGCCCGCAACGGTGAGCGCGCTCAACGAGTGGCGTAGCAGCGCTAGGGATGCAGCCACCCAGCTGGTCTTCCGGCTCACGGATCCGGCTGATGCCCGGGAGCTTGGGGAGCCGGTGGTGGCGTCGTCCCTGGCGGAAGACCGCTCCACCGCCAACAGGGAACACGAGCAGGAGCGGGCAGGGGAGGATGCGGCGAAGCAATTCACCTGGCGGCTGGAGGTGGGGCTGTCGGTGGACGGGGCACCCGCCGAACCGGTCAACACCACGACCGCCGGCAATGAGCAGGCGCGCAAGATCCAGCAGCGGCTACACCAGGCGGCGAAGGTGTGGCCGCGCTTGGGCAGGCACCTAGGCCCCGTCGACCGGTGGGCAACCGTGGGCCGCTGGGTCCCACCGGAAGCTGCCTATACCGGGGACCCCGCCCTCGACCGCCAGCTGGCGTTCAGCGTGGACCTCGACGACGTGGCGGATCTGTTGGACACGAAGGCGAGCCAGCTGCAGGAGGCGGGTTTTCCCGTCATGATCCCACGGGCTTGGGCACCGAAGACCACGCAGGTGGGGGCCAAGTTTCAGGCGGTGGGCTCCGGGCCGGGTTCCGGGAAGCTCGGGATGGACCAGCTCCTGGACTTCGAATGGAACCTCTCGGTGGACGGCACCCCGGTTGGGGAGTCGGACAAGCTGGAACTCATCAGCTCTGCCCACCAGATCGTGCAGGTCAACGGGCAGTTTGTCTTCCTGGACAAGAGCTCGCTGAGCAAGGCCCGAGGGTGGCTCAGCGCTCTCACAGACGCGGCGGAGAAGGACGCGGCGGAGCTCAGCGAAGTCACGCTGGCAGAGCTGCTGGAGGCGGAGGCCGCCGCCGAGGCTCACGGGGGCGAAAACCCGGACCACAACATCCGGGTGGATATGGACGGCTGGGTGCGTCAGCTCTTCGACCGTGAGAACGTCGTTGCTCCCGCCCGGCAGGTGGAGCTGCCAGCGACGGTGCTGACCGAATTGCGCGAACACCAGCGCCGCGGTGTGAACTGGTTGGCGTGGATGGCGGAGCACGGCCTGGGGGCGATCCTTGCCGATGACATGGGGCTGGGGAAGACCCTGCAGGTGCTGGCCCTGCTGGCCTGGGAAAAGGAGGAATCTTCGCCGGCGGGCTCGGGCGAGGATGCCATGGGTCCGACCCTGGTGGTCGCGCCCACCTCCGTGCTGGCTGCCTGGCAATCGGAGGCCACCCGTCACATCCACGGCTTCTCCGTGCTGGTGGATCACGGGGCCGGGAAGGTGACCGACGCCGAGTTCCCGGAGCATGCCCGGCAGGCGGACCTCGTCGTCACCAGCTACGGGACGGTCGCCCGCAACCCGGAGCGCTATCAGAAGATTCGGTGGCGCCGCGTGGTTGCTGACGAAGCACAGAACATCAAGAACCCCGCGACGAAGCAGTCCCAGGCCGTGCGCGGGATCCCCGCCAATCACCACATTGCGCTCACGGGCACGCCGGTCGAAAACCGGCTCTCCGACCTCTATGCCCTCATGGACTTCGCGAATCCGGGGATTCTGGGCTCGGCCGCCGCGTTCCAGAACCGCCTTGCTATCCCCATCGAGCGTTATCAGGACGTCGGCGCAACCGAACGTCTCAAGCGGATCGTGGAGCCTTTCATCCTCCGGCGTCTCAAAACAGACCCTGCAGTGGGGGTGGCGCTGCCCGAAAAGCGGGAACACGTGGAAACCGTGCCACTGTCCGCCGAACAGGCAAGCCTCTACCAGGCCTATATCGCGCAGGTCGAGGAGGCCCTGGAGCAGGGATCTGCCAGTCGCCGTGGCCTGATCCTGGCCTCCCTGGTCAAGATCAAGCAGATCTGCAACCACCCCGCGCACTTCGCGGGAGATGGCTCGGGGATCCTGCGTGGCGGGAAGCACCGCTCGCCGAAGATCGAAAGGATTTTCGAGCTCATCGGCCAGGCCGTGGCGGAGGGCAAGAAGGTGCTTCTATTCACGCAGTTCCCCTCCTTTGGTCGGATGCTCGCGCCCGCGATCGAAGCCGAGTACGCGATGCCCGTCCTCCAACTCGACGGTTCAGTGAGCAGGTCGCGGCGCACGGAGCTGGTGGCGCAGTTCCAGCGCGATACCGGTCCGGGGGTCATGCTGCTTTCGGTACGCGCCGGGGGTACTGGAATCACCCTGACCAGGGCTTCCGTGGTGATTCACATCGACCGCTGGTGGAATCCGGCGGTGGAGGATCAGGCGACGGACCGCGCCTATCGCATCGGTCAGGAGCGTGACGTCGATGTGTATAAATTTGTCTCGGCGGGCACCCTCGACGAACGCATCCATGAGATCATCACCGGCAAGCGGGACCTCGCCGGAGCCGTCGTGGGTGAAGGCGAAGGCTGGATCGCGAGCCTGAGCGACGAGGACCTGGCCGAGCTCTGGCAGCTACGAGAGTCCTCGGACGTGTCTGCTGCGGATGCTACATCTGTGGCTACCAAGGTTCCCGGAGCGGATAACCAGTCGGAAGGAGGCAGCAGATGAGTAGGAAGAACACTCCTCGGACCACCTGGGAAGGCAACGTCATCCTCGCGGATTTCGGGGCCCGCCGCCGTGCGGAGGCAGTCACCCCGCGCCCGTCGATTCCCATTCCTGCCGATCCGCTGGGCCCAGAAAGCTGGGCCGGGGCGCAGCTGCTGGAAGCCGTCGCTGGCGCCACCGACCGCGGTCGGCTGGAGCGAGGCCGGGATTATCACTGGGGCGGCCACGTCCAGAGCATGGAGCTGAGCACCAACACGGTGGTGGCGTTGGTCGCCGGCACCCAACCACAGCCCTTTGAGGTGGTGATCAAGGTGGCGGCGCTGAGTGCGAAGAGAAGGGACTTCATCGCCGCGGAGGTCGCCGCCGACCCAGCGCTCCTGCGCACCATCATCCGCGGAGATGCGCCCCCGACGGATCTCGCCGCGATGCTGCTGCGGCCCGATCAGATCCGCTTCGAGGGCTGCACGTGCCCGGATGGGGCGCCGGTGTGTAAACACGCGGTCGCCGTGGCCTATCAGCTGGCGGATACCTTTAACCACGATCCCGCAGCCATCCTGCAGTGGCGTGGGGTCGAAGCAGCCGAGGCGCTGCGCAGCGTCCAGCTCAGCCACGCCGGGGAGCAGGAGAGCAGCTCAACCCAGCCGAACTCGAGAAGCTCCGCCCAACAGGCCCCGGAGGTGCTCGACCAGGCGGAGTTCTGGGGCTCGGAGGAACGCCGGGTGAGCTGGTCGGCGCCGCCCGTGGAAAGCGGGCTGGAGCTCGGGGATCGCGATGCCTTGATGCGGGCTCTGCGCAGCCTGAGCTGGACCAGCGTTGATCAACTGCAAACGATGCACGAACTGGAATTGTGCCTGGAGATGATCACCGATGACTCCGGGCGTTTCGACCCCACCCCGTGGGCCCGCCCGGTGACGGGCACGAGGATGAAGTGACAAGGTGAAGAACATGAGCGATGCACAGCTGACAACGGCGTCTTCCCGGCCACGCGATGCCGGCGTGGGTGCGCATTCGGTGCGCTTCCTGCACACCTCCGATTGGCAGATCGGGATGGGGCGGCGCTTCCTCGGCGAGGATAACCAGCGGCTCTTCGACGAGGCGCGGCTGGCAGCCGTGGAGAAGCTCTTCGCGGTGGCTGCCGACCGGAAGTGTGAGGCCATCGTCGTCGCCGGGGATGTTTTCGACGACAACCTCCTGGCGGAAAAGACCTGGACGCGGATCCTCGATGTGCTGCGCAACGCCCCGGTTCCGGTCTACCTGCTGCCGGGCAATCACGATCCGCTCAACCCGGCGAGCATTTACCACCAGCCGAGCCTGCAGCAGCTGTCCCCAGACAATGGCGGGAAGGTGACTGTTCTGCGGGACTCGAACCCAAGGCCACTGCGCGAGGGGGTGGAGATCATCGGCGCGCCGCTGCTGAGCAAGGTGGCCAGCGAGGATCTGGTGTACCGGGCGCTTGCAGACCTGTCGCCGGCAGAGAATACAATCCGCATCGCGGTTGGTCACGGGCACACGGAGTCGCGGGACAGTGTCGCGGATCCGTCGGTGATCGACGTCGCCCGGCTCAGCGAGCTCGCCCGGCAGCGCGTCGTCGACTACGTGGCCCTGGGGGACACGCACTCCGCGATGCCCCTCGATGACCGTGGCGTGGTGTGGTACTCCGGCGCTCCGGAGGTCACCGACTTCAAGGAGCCCGACGGCGGTGGCGAGTCCAACTCGGGTAAGGCGCTGGTCGTGGAGGTCGGCATCGACCCGGAGAACCCGGCTGCGCCCGCGACCGTTGCAGTGGAGCAGGTTGAGATCGGCCAGTGGCGTTTCCTGGCGATGACGGAGGACATCAACTCCCCAGAGGACGCCGAGGACTTCCTGGCGAAGCTGGCCAGCCTGCCGCAGCCGCGATCGACCGTGGTCAAGTACGCGCTGCGGGGGAGCATCGACCTGATGACAGACATCCGGTTGGAGACCGCGCTGGCCGAGCAGCGCCCTCGCTTCGCCGCGCTCTACGAGCGCACCCGGCTGATGGATCTGCACGTGTCCCCGGAACTGTCGGAGCTGCGTGGGGCCCTCCAGCTGCGGGGCTACCCAGAAATCGCGATGGAGAAGCTGCTCGCCCTCGCCGAGGACCAGCGTCAGGCCCAAGGGACTCGAGATCAAGCCACGGATGCCCTGAAGCTCCTTTACCGCTTGGCCGCCGGCGTGCAGGTCAAGGAAAGCTAGGTGACGAGGACAATGACAAACTCACAGCAGCACAACACCGGGGCCGGCCTGGCCATCCACCGCCTGACCTTGGACGACTTCGCGGGAGTGCCCCACGTCGACCTCGACCTGGCGGATTCCGGGGTCACCGTGGTGCACGGGCGCAACGAATCCGGAAAATCGACCCTGCTCACGGCTATGAAGCTCCTGCTCAACACGAGCGTGAACACCAAAACCCGCAAGCAGGAGGTCATGGCGCTCAAGCCGGCAGGCAGCAATGGCAAGCCCACGGTCGCCGCTGAGATGAGCATTGGGGCTTACCGGCTGCGGATCGAGAAGAGCTTCGGCACCGGCCGACACGCGGCCACACTCGATGTCTCGGCGCCCGCTGTGGAGAACCTGGTGGACCGGGAGGCTGAGGAACGTTTCGCGGAGATCCTCAACGAGACGGTGGACCGCACGCTGCTGGATGCGCTGACAGTGGAGCAGGGCGCGAGCCTGGAGGCTTTCTCCGCTGGCCGAATCCAATCCCTCAGCACCGTTCTGGCGGCACAGAGTGACCAGAGCGCGGAGGCCGATACCGGCCACGAAGTGGATGCGACGGCCGCGGAGCTGCTCGCGGCGATCGAGAAGGAATACGATCGCTATTTCACCGCCAAGGGGGCGGTGAAGAGGAACGGTGAGCTGCAGGCGACCCAGGACGAGCACGAGGCCGCAGAACGAGCTTTGGTGGAAGCCACCGAGACTTATGACGGAGCACAGCGGCAGATCCGGGCGATCACGGAACTGGAAGAGGAGGAACGCCAGGCTGCGGCGGAGCTGCCCGAGGCGAAGCGGGCCGTCGAGGAACTCGAGGAACAATTGCAGACCGCCCGGGCGGCCCAGGAAAAGCTTCGGGGCTTCGAACGCGAGGTCAAGAACGCGCACCAGGCACTCGATCTAGCGAAGTACCGCCATGACGCGCGGAAGAAGCAGGTTGAAGCGGTGACTGGCAAGCGAGCCGAGCTCGAGAAGGAACAAGAGCGGCGCGATGAGCTCGCAACGAAGGCGGCCAAGGCTGAGGAAGAACAGCAGAAGCTGAAAGCGGAATATTCCAGCGCTGCCGCGCAGCAGCGATTCGCACGAGGCTACGTTGCCTGGGCGCAGGCTGGCACCGAATACCGAGCGGCGGAGAAGAACCACCAGAACGTCGCCGAGCGCGCAGCGGAGGCAGAAAAGACGGTGGGTAGGCTGCGGGAGCTGGAGAATAAGCTCGCGGAGAACCCGGCGACCCAGCAGGCCCTGGACGCGCTGAGTAGCGCCAACACCCAGCTTGCCGTGGCGACCGCGCAGCAGGAGGCAATCGCCACCGAGGTGAAGATCACCGGTCCTGCTGGCACGGTGCGCGACGGCGAGGAGGATGTCGAACTCACGGCGGAGGGATACCGCACCCTGGTGAGTTCCCCGCGTCAGTTCGCACTCGGGGACTACCGCGTTGCGGTCACTCCGGCCCGAGACACCAGCGAGACGGAGACCGCGGTGAGCCGTGCTCGGGAGCAGGTCGCCCAGGCATCGAAGGCCCTCGGCATCGAGGACGGGGACACGGAGGCCGCTCACCGGCTGGCCCAGCAACGGCGCGCCCTGGAAAACGATCGCGACGAGGCACAGCTGGAGCTGCGCGGAATCACCGGGGGCGTGAGCTCCCAGGACCTGCAGTTCAGTGTGGAGCAGTCCAGCCGAGAGCTGGTCACCGCAGGTGAGAAGCTATCCGACCGGGCCCGCGCCGCGGCCAATATCTGGCGGGAGCTGGGCGGGAATGCAGAGCGGGCCGAGGAATTCGGCCTTGAACCCGAGCTGGAAGAACAGCTCGCCCAGTTAACGCGGGACTCGTCGCGAGAAGCGACGGAGGACACAGAGCCGCAGGTCGCTGAGGCCCAGACTGCGGGGGAGCAGGACCCAGGGCACAACGATGGGCTTGCGGGGCTCGTGGTCGATCTGGAAACAGCACAACTGTTCCTCGAGCGCAGCGAGGCGCGGTACACCGCAGCTCAGCAGGCCAAGGATGCGACGGAGCACTCGCAGATCCTCCAGGAGCACAAGCTGGCAGAACTCAATGCTACGCAGCAGGCGCAGCAGCTCGCGGCCGCAGAGAACGAGTTGGCGCAGCAGCGCGAAGAGGCCAGCGACGAGCAGCTGGCGGAGGCCGTCGCCGTGCAGAACAGCGCGTTGGTGGAGGCTGCCGCGATTCGCGATGAGGAGAAGGAGAAATACGAGTCCGCCGCCACCGCCGAGCAGCTTGAGGGCCTCCTTAACGGTGAGAAGGCGGGTCTCGGGGTGCTGCAGAAAAACGCCACGCAACGCGGCCAGGAGCTCGTCCGCCTGCGCACCGAGTTGGCCGGCCGCGAAGGCGCTGCGGAGGCCAAGCGTGAAGCGGCAGCCGGGGCGGACCGGGCCGCTCGCACCCTGGCTGCCGTCACTGCCCGGGCGGAGGCCGCCCAGCTTCTGTGGGAGACGATGAATGAGGCTCGTGCCGAGCTGCGGGGTCGCTACTCCCGCCCGTTGTCCGAGGCCTTCCATATCCTTGCTCGCACCATCTACGGTCCGGGGGTCCAGTTCGAGTTCGACGAGGACTTGCAGGTGAGTCGCCGCATCGACGACGGCGTGGCCCTCGACGTGTCCTCCCTGTCCGGTGGTGCGAGGGAGCAGATCAACCTGCTTTCCCGGCTCGCGGTGGCATCGCTGGTGGCCCGGGGTGGGGGAGTGCCGATCATTATTGACGACAGCCTCGGTTACAGCGACCCGCAGCGCAGCAGGGACATGAACGTGGTGCTCTCCCAACTGGGCGAGCAGCACCAGATCATCGTGCTGACATGCGATGCGCAGCGCTTCTCCCGCGTGGTGGGCGCCAAGCAGGTGGACATGGTTCAGCTGCGCCGTGGTGGGGAGTAGCCCCGCGGCATGAAAAAGCCCGGGTGGGACGCGCATCTCGCGCGCCGCCTCCCGGGCAATAAAACGTGCCCCCGAGACGATTCGAACGTCCGACCGCTGGTACCGGAAACCAGTGCTCTATCCCCTGAGCTACGGAGGCATCAGATCGGTAGTCTAGCACCCTGGGTGCAAGCGGAGGCAAAAGCACCCCGCCGAACAGCGTGCCCAGCGCATACGGATGGGGGCGACGAACCCGCATTACGTGCTGATAAAGTCTTTAGGCGTGACTCCAGCAGAACTTTCCGAATTCATTGCACGCATCGCCCGCGAGGTCCTCACCGAGCGCGGACTGGACGCCTCCGTCGTCCCCGATAACCCAACGGTCGAGCGCCCGCGCAACCCAGAGCACGGCGACTACGCCACCAATGTCGCCATGCAGACCGCCAAGAAGGCCGGTACGAACCCCCGCGAGCTGGGCACGTGGCTCGCTGAGAAGCTGGCCGCCAGCCCGGAGATCGACGAGGCCAGCGTCGCCGGCCCTGGATTCATCAACATCCGCCTGGCCGCTGCCGCGCAGGGCAAGATTGTGGAGAACATTCTCGCCGCTGGCCAGGGCTTCGGCCGCGGAGATGCCTACAAGGGCACGAAGATCAACCTGGAATTCGTCTCTGCTAACCCCACCGGTCCGATTCACCTGGGTGGTACCCGTTGGGCCGCCGTCGGCGACTCTCTTGGCCGCCTGCTGGCCGCCCAGGGTGGCGAGGTGACCCGCGAGTACTACTTCAATGACCACGGCGGCCAGATCGACCGCTTCGCGAAGTCCCTGCTCGCCGCCGCGCGCAACGAGCCCACCCCGGAGGACGGCTACGGTGGCCAGTACATCCAGGACATCGCCGCCCAGGTCGCCGAAGCGAACCCGACCTGGGGCGAGCTCTCCGACGCGGATGCCCAGGAGCTCTTCCGCGCCCAGGGCGTGGAGCTGATGTTCGACCACATCAAGACCACGCTGAAGCAGTTCGGCACCGAGTTCGACGTCTTCTTCCACGAGAACTCCCTCTTCGAATCCGGCGCGGTGGACAAGGCCATCGAGGAGCTGAAGTCCAACGGCAACCTCTACGAAGCCGACGGTGCCTGGTGGCTGCGCTCCAGCGACTTCGGCGACGACAAGGACCGGGTCGTCATCAAGTCCGACGGCAATGCCGCCTACATCGCCGGCGACATCGCCTACATCGCGGACAAGATCAACCGCGGCCACGACCTGTGCATCTACATGCTGGGCGCGGACCACCACGGCTACATCGCCCGCCTGCAGGCCGCCGCAGCGGCACTGGGGTACGACCCGAAGCAGGTGGAGGTCATGATCGGCCAGATGGTCAACCTCGTCCGGGACGGCGAGGCCGTGCGCATGTCCAAGCGCGCCGGCACCATCATCACCCTCGACGACCTGGTCGAGGCCATCGGCGTGGACGCGGCACGCTACGCGCTAATCCGCTCCTCGGTGGACTCCTCCCTGGACATCGACATGGACCTGTGGGCCTCCCAGAGCAACGAGAACCCGGTGTTCTACGTCCAGTACGCCCACGCCCGCCTGTGCTCCCTGCAGCGCAAGGCCGACGAACAGGGCGTGGACTTTGGCGGCGCCGATCTCTCGCTGCTGACCCACGACCGCGAGGGCACGCTGATCCGTTCCCTGGGCGAGTTCCCGAAGGTGGTCCGCACGGCCGCTGAGCTGCGCGAACCGCACCGCATCGCCCACTACGCGGAGAAGCTGGCCGGGGATTTCCACCGCTTCTACGACGCCTGCCAGGTGCTGCCGAAGGCCGACGAGCCGACCGGCGCGGACGCCGCACCGGTCTTCCACGCCCGCCTGGCCCTGGCCGCCGCCACCCGCCAGGTGCTGGAGAATGCACTGAGCCTGGTCGGCGTGTCCGCACCAGAAAGGATGTAAGGCTAAACCCGTATGGATCCGGTCACAGCACAACAACCCACACCACTGCGCCGGCGCACCGCCACCACCGAGGAATTCAACCTCATCCCGGCTCACGTCTTCCCACGCACCACGCGCCGGGCAGAGAACGGGGAGGTGGCGATCGGCGGCGTGAGCCTGCCCGAGCTCGCCGCCACACACGGCACCCCGAGCTTCGTTATGGACGAGGCCGACTTCCGCTCCCGCTGCCGCGAGATGGCGGAAGCCTTCGGCGGGGGAGAGCGGGTGCACTACGCCTCCAAGGCCTTCATCTCCACGGCCGTGTGCCGCTGGGTGGCTGAGGAGGGGCTGAGCCTGGACGTCGCGAGCCTCGGCGAGCTGCGCATCGCCCTGCACGCCGACTTCCCGGCCGAGCGCATCACGGTGCACGGCAATAACAAGAATGAAGAGTTCCTGCGTGCCGCCGTCGAGGCGGGCGTGGAGCTCATCGTGATCGACTCGCTCCAGGAGATCGCCGAACTGTCCCGCGTGGCCCGCGACCTGGGCACCACCCAGGACGTCCTGGTGCGCGTGACCCCGGGCGTGCACGTCGATACCCACGAGTTCATCGCGACCTCCCACGAGGATCAGAAGTTCGGCTTCTCCCTGGCCTCCGGCAAGGCCAAGCAGGCGGCCGAGGAGTGCCTCGCCGCTGATGGCCTGGTGCTGCGCGGCCTGCACTGCCACGTCGGCTCCCAGGTTTTCGATGCCGACGGCTTCGTGCTCGCCGCCGAGCGCCTGCTGGGCCTGTGGAAGCAGCTGCTATCCCACGAAGCCACGGGGGCGGATTTCAACGTCCTCGACCTGGGCGGCGGCTATGGCATCGCGTATACCCCGGACCAGGAGGCGCTTGACGTGGCCTCCGTGGCACGCAACCTGCTCGCGAAGGTCGCCGAGGCGGCCGAAGAAGCGGGCGTGCCGACCCCGATCGTCAACGTCGAGCCGGGGCGCGCGATCGCAGGCCCGGCCATGGTGACCATTTACCGGGTCGGCACCGTCAAGGACGTCGAGACCAGCGACCACACTGTGCGCCGGTACGTCTCCGTCGACGGCGGGATGAGCGATAACATTCGCCCGGCCCTCTATCAGGCGGAGTACGACGTCCGGGTGGTCAACCGTGAGGTCTCCGGCACGCTCGTCCCGACCCGTATCGTCGGTTCCCACTGCGAGTCCGGCGACATTCTGATCAACGATGTCCCGGTTCCCGACGACGTCGCGCCGGGCGACCTGTTGGCCATCGCGGCTACGGGGGCGTACTGCTACTCGATGTCCTCCCGCTACAACATGTTCCTGCGCCCGCCGGTGATTACCGTGGCTGATGGCCAGGACCGGGTGATGATTCGCCGGGAGCGCCTGGAGGATATTTTGGCCCTCGAGGGCTAGGGAAGGTCTGCCCCGGTAACGCCGGGCACACCCGTGAAACATAAAACTAGACAGCTTGGTCTATGTGGGTTAACCTCTGACCTAAGCGAATAACAGCTTGGCCTACTGTCGCTCGCTAGAATGGCTAGCCGACGCCACCAAAGGCGAGCGCAAAACCAACAACAACATTGGGAGAATATTCATGACTGACGCATCGGCGCCCACCATCCGCCCGGGTAAAGGACTCGACGCCACTATTGGTGTTGCACTGCTGGGCATGGGCACAGTCGGTGCTGAGGTTTACCGACTGCTCAACGAGCGTGCCGACGAGTTCGCGGCCCGTATCGGCGGGCCGCTGGAGGTCCGCGGTGTTGCGGTCTCCGATCTGTCCCGCCCGCGCGAGGGGGTCGACCCCGAGCTGCTGACGGACGACGCGCTCTCCCTGGTGCAGCGCGAGGACATCGACCTGGTCATCGAGGTCATCGGCGGCATCGACTACCCACGCCAGGTCGTCAACGCGGCCCTGAAGGCCGGCAAGTCCGTGGTCACGGCGAACAAGGCCCTCATCGCCGCCCACTCCGGCGAGCTTTCCGAGGCCGCCGAGTCCACCGGCGCTGACCTCTTCTTCGAGGCAGCCGTCGCCGCGGCCATCCCGGTCGTCGGCCCGCTGCTGCGATCCCTGGCTGGCGACAAGATTGAGTCCGTCATGGGCATCGTCAACGGCACCACCAACTACATCCTCGACGCCATGTATGAGCGTGGGGCCAGCTATGACGAGATGCTCGCCGAGGCCACCGAGCTGGGCTACGCCGAGGCCGACCCGTCCGCGGACGTCGATGGCCACGATGCAGCCTCCAAGGCTGCGATCCTGGCATCCCTGGCCTTCCACTCCCGCGTCTCCAGCGAGGACGTCCACACCGAGGGAATCCGTAACATCACCACCCAGGACATCGAGGCCGCCCGCGCCGCAGGCTGCACCATCAAGCTGCTCGCCCTGTGCGACCGCGTCACCCAGGCCGACGGCACCCCAGGTGTGTCCGCCCGCGTCTACCCGGCGCTCGTCCCGCTGTCCCACCCGCTGGCCAGCGTCTCCGAGTCCTATAACGCCATCTTCGTCGAGGCCGAGTCTGCCGGTCGCCTGATGTTCTACGGCAACGGCGCCGGCGGTGGCCCGACCGCCTCCGCCGTCCTCGGCGACGTCGTCGCCGTGGCCCGCAACATCATCCACGGTGGCCGCGGTCCGCGCGAGTCCACCTACGCCGCCCTTCCGATCGCTGATTTTGGAGACGTCGTGACCCGGTACCACGTTGACATGCTGGTGGAGGATCGTGTGGGCGTGCTCGCCGAGATCTCCAACGCCTTCTCTAAGCACAACGTCTCCCTGAAGACGGTGCGCCAGGAGAACAAGGACGACCTGGGCGCCCGCCTCGTCGTCGTGACCCACAGCGCCACCGAGAAGGACCTGGAGGAGACGGTCGCCACGCTCAACGAGCTCGACGCCGTCCGCGAGGTCCACTCCGTCATCCGTATGGAAGGTAAGTAACAGCAATGGCGACTGAGATCCCCGTCGGCCGCAAGGTTCGGGTCAAGGTTCCGGGTTCTTCCGCGAACCTGGGCCCCGGATTCGACTCGCTGGGTCTGGCCTTGAGCATCTACGACCATGTCGAGGTCGAGGTCATCGACTCCGGCCTCGAGGTGGAGGTCACCGGCGAGGGGCAGGGCGAGGTGCCGCTGGACGAGCGACACCTGGTCGTCCGCGCGATCCGTGCCGGGTTGAAGAAGGCGGATGTTATCGCCCGTGGCTTGCGGGTGCGCTGCAATAACTCCATCCCGCAGTCCCGTGGCCTGGGTTCCTCTGCCGCCGCCGCGGTCTCGGGCGTGGTGGCGGCCAATGCGCTGGCCGGGGACGTCCTAGACACGGACACGATCATTCAGCTTGCCTCGACCTTCGAGGGCCACCCGGATAACGTCGCGGCCTCCGTCCTCGGCAGCGCTGTCGTGTCCTGGACGAACATCCCGGTCGACGGCACCGAGCCGACGTACCACGCCTCCCCGGTCACGGTGCACCCGGATATTCGCGCCACCGCGCTGATTCCGAATTCCCACGCCTCCACCGAGGCTGTGCGTCGCGTGTTGCCGAGCGATATTCCGCACCTGGACGCCCGCTTCAACGTGTCCCGCACCGGCGTGCTGCTCGTTGCTCTGTCCAAGGACCCGAGCCTGCTGTGGGAGGGTACCCGGGACCGGATGCACCAGCCATTCCGCGCCGAGGTGCTGCCGATCTCCTCCGAGTGGGTCAACCGCCTGCGCAACCAGGGCTACCCGGCGTTCCTCTCCGGGGCGGGTCCGACCGTGCTGGTGCTGTCCACCGAGCCGGTGGAGGAGGCGCTCCTGCAGGAGGCCCGCGATCGTGGCATCCGGGTCGAAGAACTGACGGTGGCCGGGCCGGTGACCGTCGAGGACGCCTAAGCGGCTGACCGCGAACTAGCGGAAGCGGATCAGCCCGCCGCGCAGGCTGGCCAGCCCCGTGACGCCGCGTCGCTCCAGCGCATCCACCGCGTGGGCGGAACGAGACCCGCGCGCGCAGACCACGACCGCCCCGTTTTCCACCTCCGGCGGGGTGTAGCCGCCCAAGATCTCGGCCAGCGGTACATTGATCGCCCCGGGCAGGTGGAATTCCGCGAACTCTTTGGGCTCTCGCACGTCGATGATCGTGCTCCCCGGGGGAACCTCGGTGACCTCCACCGGACCATGCGGGGGCGTGCCCGTGCGCACCTGCTCGGTCACCGCCGGGTTGGCTGCCACCGGGATCTCCTCCCAGCTCGCGGTCAGGCTGTCGTAATAAGCGAGCCGGCCGAGCAGTGGGCGGCCCACACCTGTGATGAGCTTGATGGCCTCCAGGGCCATCGCTGAACCCACGATGCCCACCAGCGGGCCCAGGACACCCGCCTGCGAGCAGGAGGGCACTGCACCCGGCGCGGGCGGGGTGGGGAAGAGGTCCTCGTAGATCGGCCCATGACCAGCCCAGAACACCGATAGCTGCGCTTGATAGCCCAGGATCGAGGCCCAGACGTGCGGGATGCCCAGCCGGGCAGCCGCGTGACTGGCGACGTGCCGGGTGTCGAAGTTATCGGTGCCGTCGAGGACGAGGTCCGCGCCCTCCAGGAATGTCAGCGCGTTCTCCCAGGTCAGTCGCTCGACGACCGGATCGATGTGGACATCGGGGTTGAGCTCCGTCATCCGCGCGCGGGCGGAATGAGCCTTCGACTCACCCGTCGCGGCGGCGGTGGAGCTATGGATCACCTGGCGGTGCAGGTTGGTGAGCTCCACGGTGTCATCGTCGATGAGTGTGATGTGACCGATGCCTGCCGCGGCGAGGTACAGCAGCGCGGGGGAACCCAGCCCGCCGGCTCCGATCACTGCGACCCGCGAGGCAGCCAGCTTCTCCTGGGCCTGTGGGCCCATGAGGGTGACCTGGCGGCTATAGCGTTCGCTGGCGCTTGCTGAGCCTGCAGCGTCGACGGGGTGCGAGGACAATCTTCATGCTCCTTGGGGGGGATAATGTGCGGGCTTGTGCTCGCGAGGATTTATACCCCGCAGGCGACCTTCCACTGTAGCCCTAAAATGGGACCCGGTAGCCCGTCGCGACACCGCAGAAAGCATTGGTTCTTGCGGCTCGTGCAGGCGGCGTCGAGAAGAACTTGAGGAGCGCAGATGAGCGGCACAGACCAACACAACAACGCAGCACAGTGCAAGAGCGCTGATACGATCCAGCGCAAGATCGCCGACTCGCGCGATGATACGGCCCACCGCAAGAGCGCGAAGATCGTCGTCGTCTCCGACCGCATCGCCGGCGGGGAGCGGGAGAACACAATCGGGCAGGACGCAGCGGCGATTCTGCAGGAGGCCGGGTTCAGCGTCACCGACCTGCTCGTCGTGCCCGAGGGCGCCGAGCCCATCCGGAAAGAGCTCGAACGAGGCATCGCTGATGGGGTGACATTGCTGCTGACCTGCGGTGGAACGGGGCTGGGGCCGCGGAACCTCACCCCGGAAGAAACACTGAAGGTCATCTCCACCCGGCTGGAGACCGTGGAAACCCAGGTACTCGTGGAGGGGCTGAAGAATACGCCCAAGGCCTCGATGTCGCGCGGCGTGATCGGGCTGACCTCCCGAGAGCCGGGCGGCACATTGGTGGTCAACGCCTCCTCGTCCTCGGGCGGAATGCGGGACTGTCTGAAGGTCATCCTGGCGGTCTGGCCCAGCATTTCGGGCTGGATCCGATAGCGCCTAAGAACGGGCTAGCATGGTGCACATGCGTATCCACTACTTTGCCGCCGCCCGCGCCGCCACTGGGGTCAGCGAGGAAACCAGCGAGGGCTTCGACACCCTCGGCGAGCTGCTCGACGATGCGGCAGCGCGGCATACCGGTCGCACGGACTCTGGGTTGAGCCTTGCCGACATCCTGGAACGCTGCACCTTCCTCGTCGATGGCCAGCGGGCCGAGCGCGCATTCGTGCTTGATGGCGCTCAGCGCGTGGACGTCTTGCCACCCTTCGCCGGGGGATAGGGGCTTATTCGGCGCTCGGTGTCGGCCGCGCCCGGCTGCGCGGATGAGCCCACCCCAGCCTGACTCAGTCCGACGTCATTCACGTCCGACGTCGCCGAACCCGGCTTGATCACCCAGCCCAGTCCCACCCAGTTCGACGTCACCCAGCTCCGCGAGTTGCGCCGGGGTGTCGAAGTCTCGCTCCGCGCCTGTTCCCGGCACCCGCACAACCCGCCCGGTGGCCCGCAGCAGCGAGCCAGCAGGCACCTCCCGAGCTCCGGTCTCCGCTATTGCCGCGATGAGACTGGCCCGGCGCCAGAGAGCGCACAGCGGCTCGTCGAAACCCTCGGCGTTGACCACCACCGCGCAGTCCGCCGCGCCAATGGCCTCGGCGAGCTGGGGCAGGAGCGCGGCAGAGCCAGGGGCGTCGACGGCCAATACCGCCACCCATTCGGTATCCAGCTCTTTTAGCCCCGCGGCAATGCCCGCCACTGGCCCACCGAAGGGAGGGGTTTCGCTGACCGTCGGCACCCCCAGATTCTTTGGGGCCACGGCCACCCGCGGGCAGTGGGAGGGGAGGGACTCCCACAGCCGGTCGATGAGCCTGCGCCCATCCACTGTGACCTGGGCCTTATCAGCCCCCATGCGGGTTGATTTTCCGCCCGCCAACACCACGATGCCAAGGTTGGCAAGCACGTCATCCGGCAAGGTGGAGCGCGCGCCGGGGCGCACGCTGGTGGGCTCGCTGGCGTCGTGAGGGGCCGACATTCTCGACCATGCCTAGAGCCACTGCCCGGCGTTGCAGCGGCCGAGCAGATAGACGAGCAACGGTTCCCCTTCGCCTGGGGCTGCGACCCCCGCCGTGCCGTCTGCAGCAGCATCGACAACGGGCTCGATGACCGTGAAGCCATCGATGCCGGTCAGCGCGGTGACGTCGCTGGAATTATGAGCGCCAGTGGAAAACGGTACTGCGACCGGGGCACCGTCCCCCTCGGTTAGGCGGACGGGAACGACCAGTGAGCGGCCCTTTCGCGGGGCAGCGAATCCAGGTCCGGCGACCGCCCGGATTGGCCGAAACGCCTGGGCCGCCCGGTTACCCGTGCCCAGCACCGCGAGCAGCGGGGCCACGTAAAGCAGGAAAGACACATAAGCCGCCACGGGGTTCCCCGGCAGGCAGACCAGCGTGGCTTCACCCCAGGAGGCCACCCCCTGTGGGGTGCCGGGGCGCTGCGCGACCGGGCCGAACCACGACCCTTCGCGAGGGGCCACCACCTCCCGCACCACGTCGAAGGCCCCTGCGCTGATCCCGCCGGTGGTCACGATCACGTCGCACGCACTCGCCTCGTCCAGCAGCTCCGCCAAACCCCTGCCGCGATCCCCACTGTGGAACCTTCGCACCTCAGCTGCCCCATGCTCCGCGGCCAGCGCGGCGATCATCGGCAGGTTGGAATCCGGCAGCTGGGAGGCACCCGGTAGATCCGGCCAGGGCACCAGCTCGTCCCCGGTGGAGATCACCGCCACCGTGGGCCGGGCATATACATCCACGGCCTGAACCCCCGCCGAGGTCAGCGCGGCGAGCGTGCCCGCATCCACCCGCATGCCCGCTGCTGCCACAACCACCCCGGCGGCGTGCTTGCCCCCGGCAAGGCGGATGTGGCTGCGGTTTACATCCACCGTGCGCACCGTGATTTGCTCGGGCAGGGTCTGCGGCCCGGCGGGGACGGAAGTCTGTTCCACAGGAACGACGAGGATGTCCTCTCCCGATGGCACCGGGGCACCCGTCATAACCCGGACCGCGTGGCCGGGAGGGCACGTGATGCGCGGGGCGCCGGCGGGGATATCACCGGCCACCGGCAGCACCCAGGGGCCGGGATCGGTGACATCCGCCGCGTGCAGCGCGAAGCCATCCATCGCGGAGTTATCGAAGATTGGATTCGCCAGTATGGCGCGGGCATCGCCCGCCAGCACGTGGCCATAAGCCCGGTCGAGCGGTACACTCTGGCAGACTTTCGGCCGGGCCAGTGCGAGCACTCGAGCGCGGTGCTGGGCGATGGAAGTTAGATCTGCCACGTTAGCCGCCGATCTTGCTCATGGTGCGCTCCGGTTGGAGGAAGCCGGGATCATCGATGCCGTGTCCCGGCTTCTTGCGCGCCATCGCACCGGCCCACGCATCCGCGAGCTCCTCGTCGCTTGCGCCCTGCCGCATCATGTCCCGTAGGGAGACCTCGTCGGCGGCCTTGGAGAATAGGCAGGAGCGGATCGCCCCGTCGGTGGTCAGTCGGGTGCGGTCGCACGCCCCGCAGAAGGGGTGGGTGACGCTCGCGATGATGCCCACCTGCCCGGAGTACTCCCCGTCGGTGATATCCCATAGTGCAGCGGGCGCGGAGCCGCGAGGCTCTTCTGCAGGAGTGAGGGTGAACTCGGTCGCCAACCGCTCCAGGAGAGCATCGGCCGTGACCATGCCCTCCCGGGTCCACTGGCCGCGCGGTCCCAGCGGCATCTGCTCGATGAAACGTAGCTGCAGACCCTTTCTCAGGCAGAAGCGCACCAAATCCGCGGCCGAGTCCTCGTTCTCGCTGGGCAGGACGACCGAGTTGATTTTCACTGGGGTCAGACCGGCAGCCAGCGCGGCGTCGATGCCGCGGAGGACATCCTCGTGGCGATTCCGCCGGCTGAGCGCTGCGAAGGTCTGCGGGTCCGTGGTGTCGAGCGAGATATTGATGCGGCTCAAGCCAGCTGCCTTAAGCCCGGCTGCCCGCTTGTCCAGGCCGAGCGCATTCGTCGTGATGGCGATGCCCGGCACCTGGCCCTCGTCGGTGCGCAGCTGGGCGGTGGCCGCCACCAGTTCCTCCAGGGACTTGCGCAGAAGCGGCTCGCCACCGGTGAAACGAACCGCCCGGATGCCCAGCGTCTCCACGCCGATGCGCACCAGCCGGATGACCTCCGCATCGCTCAGCGAGTGCTCCGTGGGCAGCCATTCCAGGCCATCAGCCGGCATGCAGTAGGTGCAGCGCAGGTTGCAGCGATCGGTGAGGCTGACCCGCAGATCCCGGGCCACGCGACCGAAGGAGTCGACCAGCTGGCGGGGGCGGGGAGCAGAGGAATTGTGAGTCATCGTGGGGCTCATTCTAGTGGGACTGTCAACGCCCGTAGCAGCCACTAGTCCTCGCCGAACTCAGCTTCTTCGTTGGGATCCGGCAGGGTCATGATCTCCAACTCGCCACGGCGCATCAGCCGGCGCAGCTCCTTCTTGTCGAACTTCTCCACGCTCGTGCGCTCGATGTTCTCCACGAAACAGAAGTTCTCCGGGGCCATCCACGCGGGAACCTGCGGCAGCAGGGAGTTGCGGATATCCGTCGCGGTCTCCTCCGTTGGTTCGTAGCCCGCGGCCAGGACGACGACGGCCAGGGGTCGCTGGCCCCATTTATCGTCCGGGATGCCGATGACCGCCGCCTCGTTCACCCCGGGATAGGCCAGCAGGTAGTTCTCCAGGGAGGCGGAGTAGATCCACTCGCCGCCCGAGCGGATCACGTCATTCTTCCGGTCGTGGATGACGAGGAAACCGTCCTGGGTCACGGTGGCGATATCCCCGGTGCGCAGCCAGCCGTCGACAGTGAAGCGGCTGGAGCCATCGTCCACCGCCTCGCCCCGGAAGACGCTCGCCGCGCCGTCGCCCGTCTGGCTGGGGGACTCGTAGTAGCTAGCGGCCACGGTATTCCCGCGGACCTGCAGCTCGCCGGCGTTGCGGTCGTGGGATTCCAGGGCGCGGCCGGCGTCGTTGACGATGCGGTATTCCAGCCCCACGGGGAAGCGACCCTGGGAGTAGCGGTAAGCGGCACGAGCTTGACCGGCCACGCCGGCAGGTGGGTGGGCGACCGTGCCGATCGGCGAGGTTTCCGTCATTCCCCAGCAGTGGATCATGTCCACGCCGTAGCGGGCCTCCCAGGCGTCGATGAGGGCCGGGGGTACCTGCGAGCCGCCGGAATAGATCGTCTGCAGGCTCATGCGCCGCGGCGGGGTCTTCTCGTAGTGGACGATCAGGCTCATCCATACAGCCGAGGCCCCGTGCGCCTGGCGGGGCATGGCGTCCTCGATGACGTGGGCGAGGTGTTCGGGGTCCGTGGTGTGCCCGGTCATCACCATCGGCGCGCCGGACATGAACGCAGCGAGCGGAACGCCCCAGCTCAAGACGTGATAGATCGGCACTCCCAGGAGGAATGGGGTGTCGTTCTGGATGCCGAAGCTATCGGCCGTGCGTAGCCCCAGGGAGTGCAGCCACAGGGAGCGGTGCGAGTACACCACGCCCTTCGGCGCCCCGGCCGTGCCGGTGGAATAACACAGTGCTGCCGGTGCGGTTTCCGGCAGATTCGGCCAGTCGTAGATCGCAGGCCGCTCATCCAGTAGCGACTCGTAGTCGGCCACGTGGACCTGGCGATCGGGGTCAGCCTCGGCGAAGGTGAGGGTGATCCGGTCCTGGATGCGGGTGATATCCGCGGGGCTGGCCCCGACGAGGACCACGCCCTCCACGGTGGGGCACTGGGGGAGCATCTCGACCAGGCGGTCGGCGTCCACCGCATCACAGACGATGACGCGATCCTCGGCGTGATTGATCGTGTGGATGACCTGGTCGTCGGCCAGCTGCCGGTTCAGCGGCTGGAAGACCGCGCCCATCGACGGGGCCGCCAGCAGCACCTCCAGGTGCTCGGTGCGGTTGACCATCAGGGTTGCCACCCGGTCGCCGATGCGGATGCCGAAATCCTCGGCAAGCGCGTGCGCGAGTGCGGCAACGCGCGCCCCGATCTCCTTGAAGGTCGTGACCTCAGGCTCGGTTCCCAGGTAGGTGGTCACCGTGCTGTTGCGGTGCGCATTGGTGCCGTAGGTCAAGATTTGCGATACGGAAAAGGGGCGTTCCTGCATCGTAGATTCCATGGTGTCCACCTTAGCCCGCGGTTGGGTGTTCCTTTTCTTTATGACGCCACCAGCCCACCAACCCGGCGGCTCGGCCATCGTTGATGCGTCCTGGCCAAGGGGAGTCGTGACTCAAGCTGGGTTCAAAGGTGTGTGAGCGATCGCCGGGTGTTACACTTGCAGCTGCTTCGAGGGCACCGTGCGATCAGCCGGGGCCCAGGAGGATTCCAGGGTGTGGGGCGTTCAATCGCCAGCGCCGCTTCGTGGGCCGGGTTGTTATTGGCCCCGCGGCAGCCGCACCGCCACCGCGATTCCCCGGCCGACCCCAGGCAGTGGGCGTCTGCCAGATGTGCGGGATCGTGGGAGGGCAATTTCTTTTAATACTCAAGAATAATTCCGGGTTGTTGCCTGCTTGGCGCATCTGTTGAGTGGCCGCCACCTGGGCCGGCGTGTGTCGTCGGCCAAAATCAATGAAAATTCTGCGCAGCGCGTGAGATGCACTGGCCAATAGTCCTGGCTGGTGTCGACCAAGGATGCTGTGCGACGGAAAGGACTTTCGTGAGCTTGTCCGACATCATCGAGCGGGGTCAGGCCAATGGGCTGGCTTCCCTCAAGCTGGCCGAGCTGCGGCAAGTTGCAGCGGCCCAGGGGCTCAAGGGAACGTCGAAACTGCGCAAAGGAGACCTCGTGGCAGCCATCGAGAACGCTGGCAAGGGTGGCGGCGCTGTAGCCAGCGACCGGCCCGAACAGAAGGCCGAGAAGAAGGCTGAGCAGCGCAACGAGCGCAGCGAGCACAGAGAAGGCAAGCAGGCCGAGCGTCGCGATGATCAGCAAAACGGGCGCCCATCCTCCAAGGAACCAGAGAACAACTCCGGCCAGCAGGAGGAACAGAACTCGGGCAGCAACGAGCGGGAGGATCGTCGCAACAACCGTCACAACGATGGCGGCGATAACCACCAGGGGCGCCGGCGTCGTCACCGCCGGAACCGCCGCAACCGCCGTGGGGGAGACCGGGGCCACGACCGCAACAACGGGCACCGGAACAACGGTGGCCACGGCGATGGCGGAAACCACGAGGATGGTGGCGAGAACCGCAAGGACCAACAGGACCACAAGCCGGAGCCACAGGAGGCCCCGGTCGCGGGCATCCTCGACTTCGCGGACGCCAACACCGCCTTCATCCGCACCACTGGCTACCACGCGGGGCCGACGGACGTGTACGTCCCGATCAACACGGTGCGCAAGTACGGCATGCGCCACGGCGACGCCATCGTTGGCACCATCCGTCCGAACGCAAAGCAGGGCGGTGGCCGCGGCCGCAACCGCCAGAAGTTCACCCCGCTGCACTCCGTAGAGACAGTCAACGGCCTGTCCCCAGAGCAGGCAGCGCAGCGCCCGGACTTCTCCAAGCTGACCCCGCTGTACCCGAATCAGCGCCTGCGCCTGGAGACCACCCCGAAGGTGCTGACCACCCGCGTGATCGACCTGATCATGCCGATCGGTAAGGGCCAGCGCGCGCTCATCGTCTCCCCGCCGAAGGCCGGTAAGACCACGATCCTGCAGGACATCGCCAACGCGATCTCCACCAATAACCCGGAGTGCTACCTCATGGTCGTCCTCGTCGACGAGCGGCCGGAGGAGGTCACGGACATGCAGCGCAGCGTCAACGGCGAGGTCATCGCCTCGACGTTCGACCGCCCGCCGAAGGAGCACACCGCCGTCGCGGAGCTCGCGGTGGAGCGCGCGAAGCGCCTGGTCGAGCAGGGTAAGGACGTCGTTCTCCTGCTCGACTCCATCACCCGACTGGGCCGTGCGTACAACAACTCCTCGCCGGCCTCCGGGCGCATCCTGTCCGGTGGTGTCGACTCCAACGCCCTGTACCCGCCGAAGCGCTTCCTGGGCGCAGCTCGCAACATCGAGCACGGCGGCAGCCTGACCATCATCGCCACCGCGATGGTGGAGACCGGCTCCGCTGGCGACACGGTGATCTTCGAGGAGTTCAAGGGCACAGGTAACGCCGAGCTGAAGCTGGACCGCAAGATCGCCGAGCGCCGCGTGTTCCCGGCCGTGGACGTCAACCCGTCCGGCACCCGCAAGGACGAACTTCTGCTCGGCCCGGACGAGGCACGTGTCATGCACAAGCTGCGCCGCATCCTCTCCGCCCTGGATCCGCAGGCCGCGATCGACCTGCTCATCAAGCAGCTGCGGAAGAACAAGACGAACCGCGACTTCATGATCCAGATCGCCAGCTCCGCCCCGCTCGCGGATGAAGAGGATGACTAGTCCGCACGCCAACCGGCTAGCATTGACCAGTGGACCAGGACTATTAGGAAGAGACTAAAAGCATGTCCAAGGCAGGCAAAGACTCGAGCAAGGATTCCGCGCTCGACCACACCCCGTCGGTGATGGATGACATCCTCTCGGAGTACCAGGGGCTGGAGGCCCAGCTGGCGGACCCGGAGCTGCACAATGACCCGAAGGCGGCGCGCCGGGTCGGCAAGCGTTTCCAGGAGCTCCAGCCGGTGATCCAGACCTACGAGCGGCTGAACACCGCGCGGGAGGATCACGAGGCCGCGGCCGAAATGGCCAGCGAGGATGCGGAGTTCGCTGAGGAGGCCACCCGCCTGGAGGCGGAGATCGAGGAGCTGCAGGAAAAGCTCACCGATCTGCTCGCCCCGCGGGACCCCAAGAACGGCGACGACATCATCATGGAGATCAAGTCCGGCGCCGGTGGCGAGGAGGCGGCCCTCTTCGCTGGAGAGCTGGCGCGCATGTACCAGCGCTACGCGGAGCGTCACGGCTTCGCCACCGAGATTCTGGGCCTCAACGAGACCGACCTGGGCGGGGTCAAGGACATGACCATGTCCATCCGCTCCAAGCAGCCCTCCCGCGACGGCGCATGGGCCGACTTCAAGTTCGAGGGCGGCGTCCACCGCGTGCAGCGTGTGCCCGTCACCGAGTCCCAGGGGCGCATCCAGACCTCCGCCGCCGGTGTGCTGGTCTACCCGGAGCCGGACGAGGTCGAGGACGTCGAGATCGACGAGAAGGACATCCGTGTGGACGTCTATCGTTCCTCCGGTAAGGGCGGCCAGGGCGTGAACACCACCGACTCGGCAGTCCGCATCACCCACCTGCCGACCGGCGTGGTCGTGACCTGTCAGAAGGAACGTTCCCAGATCCAGAACCGCGCCCGCGCGATGCAGGTGCTGGCAGCTCGCCTGCAGCAGATGAAGGAAGAAGAGGCCGAGGCAGAGGCAGCGGAGGGGCGCGCCGCACAGATCCGCACCATGGACCGCTCCGAGCGCATCCGCACCTATAACTTCCCGGAGTCCCGCGTCTCTGACCACCGCATCGGTTACAAGGCCAATAACCTGGATTCCGTGCTGGACGGGGACCTGGAGTCCCTCTTCGCGGCTCTGAAGGAAGCCGAGCGCATCGAGCGCCTCGAGGCCGAGGCCTAAATGGCCACCGTCAGCGAGGCGGTGCGCACCGCTGCGCGGCAGTTTTCCGACGCCGGACTGGCGTCTCCGCTCAACGACGCTCGCTGGCTCATGGCCTACGCCCTGGCCGGGGAGGGCAACGCGGATTCGCCGCGCACCCCGGCCGGACTGACCGAGGTCTTCGCCGCCAGTGGCGACCCGGAGCCGGTGATCTTCGCCGAGTGGGTGGCCCGCCGGGCGCGTCGCGAGCCCCTGCAGCACATCGTGGGGGCCGCGCCCTTCTTCGGCTACGACCTCTACAGCGATTCCCGTGGTTTCATCCCGCGACCTGAAACCGAACTGCTCACCGAGTACGCGTTGGGGCGGATCCGTGCCTGGCTTGAGCGCGCCGCCGCCGAGCCAAACCTGCGCCCGGCAGACGGGGTGGTGCGCGTGGTGGACCTGTGCGCCGGCCCCGGCACCATCGGCCTGGCGCTGGCCGCGCAGCTCGCGGAGTTCCTCCGCGGGCAGGCTACGTCCAGCCCCGCCGACTACCGCTGGCTCCGCACAATTGAGGTGACCGGCATCGAGCTGGATCCGGCGGCGGTGGAGCTGGGGCAGGAGAATCTCACATACTTCCGCCGGGCGGGTCTGCTCGGCGAACAGCTGGACGTCCGCCTCGTGGAGGGCGACGTCCGCGATCTGGGGCTTCTCGACGACCTCGGGCTTGCCGGTCGTGCCCAGCTCGTCGTGGCGAACCCGCCCTACGTCCCCAGTGGCAGCCGCACGGACGTCGAGACCGGCGCCGACCCCGCGATCGCCGTTTTCTCCGGCGACGACGGCCTCGAGCTCATGCCCCACGTCGCCACCGCGATCGTGCGCGCCGCCGCCCCCGGGGCGCAGGTCGCCGTCGAACACGACGATGCCACCGGGGATCAGACCCGGGAGATCCTCATTGCGGCGGGACTGAGCGACGTCGAGAAGAAACAGGATTTTGCTGACCGCGACCGCTTCGTCGTCGGGCGAGCAGCACCACGGCAGGCAAGCCAATAGCAGGTACCGCGCGGGCAGCACCGGGCGGGGCACTACACTCTAGAAGAAGAAAACAGCGCACAATTCCCAAGTAAGGGAGAAGGAAGCACATGGCCCAGCGAGTAGACGCGACAAACCCCGGAGACCGGGAGGGCGCCATCGTCACAGCGGAGAACGCGGTGAAGGGCGGTCGGTTGATCGTCATGCCGACGGACACCCTTTATGGCATCGGCTGCGATGCCTTCGATAACGCCGCCGTCGAGGCTCTGCTGCAGGCCAAGCACCGCGGCCCGGATATGCCCGTGCCCGTGCTGATTGGATCTTGGGACACCGTCGAGGGGCTGGTCGCGGAGTTCAGCGCGCACCTGCGCCGGCTGGTCGAGGCGTTTTGGCCCGGTGGGCTTTCCCTGGTCGTGCCGCAGGCTCCGAGCCTGCCGTGGAACCTAGGGGACACCCGCGGCACCGTGATGCTGCGCATGCCGAATCACCCGATCGCGATCGACCTGCTGCAGCGCACGGGCCCGATGGCGGTGTCCAGCGCGAACGTTTCCGGCCAGCCGCCGGCCACCACCGTGGCCATGGCTGAGGAGCAGCTCGGGGATTCCGTGGCGGTGTACCTGGACGGCGGGAAGGCGACCATCGGGGAGCCCTCCACGATCGTTGACCTGGCTGGCCACCGGCCACGCATCCTGCGCGAGGGCGCGATCAGTGCCGAACAGATCGGCGAGGTACTTCAGATGCCAGCCAGCGAGCTGCGTTCGAAGTCCTAAAGGTGGGCTAACGGGATGCTTGTGGCTCAGGGATTCACGCCGGTGGCCGGCGCTGGCGTGCCGCTGCGCGAGCTGGCGCTCGTGTTGCTGGTCGGCTGTACCGTGACCTTCCTGACCACTGGCGGCGTGCGCTACCTCATGGTCCGCTACGGCACCATGGCCATGCCCCGGGAGCGCGACGTGCACACGGTTCCCACGCCTCGCTTGGGCGGGGTGGGGATGTTTACCGGCGTGGTTGTCGCGATTGTCGCCGCAGCTCAGCTGCCTGCCTTGAATCGCGGATTCCCGCCGGTTACACCGGATATGACGGCGGTGCTGGCCTCAGCCTTCGTGATTGTCATCGTCGGTATTCTCGACGACCTGCGGGACATCGCCTGGTGGGTCAAGCTCGGCGGGCAGGTCGTGGGGGCGACGCTCATGAGCCTGCTGGGGTTGAGCTGGTATCTGATCTACTGGCCGGGCGGGGAGGGGACCACCCTCATCCTGGACCAGGTCCAGTCCACGATCTTGACCGTTCTTCTGACGGTCACGATCATCAACGCGATGAACTTCGTCGACGGCCTGGACGGCCTGGCTGCCGGTCTGGGGCTGATCGCGGCGGGTACCGTGCTGATCTACTCGCTGACGATCCTGCATGACCAGGGTGGGGCGGTGTCCGCGTACCCGCCGGCGATCATCTCTGCCGTGCTCGCTGGGGTGTGCATGGGCTTTCTGCCGCATAATTTCTCACCCGCGCGGATTTTCATGGGAGACTCCGGGTCCATGCTCATCGGCACGCTGCTCTCGGCCGCCTGCGTGTCGGCCTCCGGACGCATTAACCTTTCGCTCTACGGTGTGGCGGACATGTTCGCGCTGCTGTCTCCCGTGATCGTGGTGCTGGCTGCGCTGTTCATCCCGCTGTTGGATCTCGTGCT
Source organism: Corynebacterium sp. HMSC22B11 (assembly GCF_001815965.1). NCBI lineage: Bacteria > Bacillati > Actinomycetota > Actinomycetes > Mycobacteriales > Corynebacteriaceae > Corynebacterium > Corynebacterium sp. HMSC22B11. The sequence goes on from NZ_KV823515.1 coordinate 34,574, forward strand.
CGCTGTGGTGCGACGCGTGGCGGCTGGCAAGAGCCCGTTCGCGCCGGATAAGAAGCACCTGCATCACCGCCTGCTGCGGCTGGGGCACACCCAAAAGCAGGTTGTCCTGGTGCTTTATACCTGGGTCGGGGTGGCGGCGTTCAGCGCGGTGGGTTCCACGGTCTTGCCAACGAACTTGACCGCGATCCTGGTCGGGGTGCTGCTGCTCGTGGCCGTGGTGAGCACGGCGATCCCGTTGTGGAAATCTGGGGAAGCGGAAGATAGAGTAATCCGACGTGAGTGAAGATTTTGCAGGTCACAATGACCGCCAGCCAGACCAGCCCGGGGCAAACGACCCTCAAGCTGCGCAGTCCCCGCTGCCTCCCGTTGAGGACGACCCGGACGTCGGTGATTCCCGCCGTCCGCTGATCCGTGCCGCCCGGGGTGGTCTCATCGCTCTGGCTGCGGTGACGGTGTTCTCGCTGGCCCTGTGGGGCGCGACGCGCGACCTTCCGGGGATCTATGGCGCGCTCATCGGTGCGGCGATTGGTGGCGGCTTTCTGTTGATGACGATCGGCGTGGTGCTGGTGACTGCCAATTCCTCCCCGCAGGTCACCCTGGGGGCGGTGCTGGGGTCGTGGCTCCTCAAGGCAGCGCTGCTGCTGGTTGTGCTGATCGTCATCAAGGACAAGACCTTCTATGACAACACGGCGCTGGGCGTCACAATCATCTTGGTGCTTGTTGCGATGCTCGGCTCGGAAATCATGGCAATTACACGCACGAAGCTGATGTATATCCCCGAGAAATAGGCCGCGAATTCAGCCGACGGCAAGCAGCGCAAGAGGGCTGTTCGGGCCAGTGATCCGGCGTACAGGGAATGAGCGAAACCCCGCAGGTGAATGTGATCACATCCTGCGGGGTTTCGCTTATGGTTTCTTGGGGGTTTCCTGGTAGAGTCGTAGCGGGCCAACTGGGCTGCTGGGCGTATTGCCACCAAGGCAGCGTAATTCGGCACCGACCCACCCTCATGGACGTGCGACGGAGTCCTGGGGGAGAGGTAATACCAAGAAATAGACCTCCATCGCACCGCCTAACTTTTCTAAAAGTTCACGCGGCCCAATCACGGGAGAGAACGCTGAGTGTAACAACCTTGGCAATGAAGGGTGAGTTTCATCCCCCTTCATTGGAGCACGAATTCTTCCCGGGGCAGGTGGATCCAAATCAGCTGTGGCTGACCGGTTTCGCGGGCGATATCTTCGCCCTCGACCGTCTCATGCTCGTGCGTATCCTGATGATCGCCATCGTGGTGATCTTCTTCCTGATCGCTATGCGCAAGCCGAAGCTGGTTCCCCGCGGTATCCAGAACGTTGGCGAAATCGCTCTGGACTTCGTGCGGATCCACATCGCGGAGGAAATTCTAGGCAAGAAGGAAGGTCGCCGGTTCCTGCCGGTGATTGCGGCAATCTTCTTCACTGTCGTGGCTGCGAACCTGCCGACCCTCATCCCGTTCCTGAACATCTCCCCAAGCGCCCGTGTCGGCCTCCCGCTGGTACTGGCGCTTGTGGCATATGTGGTGTTTATCTACGCGGGTGTGAAGCGTTACGGGTTCGGTAAGTACATGAAGTCCTCGCTGGTCATTCCTGGCCTGCCGACCTTCATCCACTTCATTGTTGTACCGATCGAATTCTTCTCGACCTTCATCCTCCGTCCGGTAACCCTGACCATTCGTCTTATGGCCAACATGCTGGCCGGTCACATCATCCTCGTCATGCTTTTCAGCGCCACGAACTTCTTCTTCTGGCAGCTGAACGGCTGGTCGTTGGTGGCTGGCGGCACGATGGTCTTCGCGATCGCATTCTCGCTCTTCGAGCTCATGATCGTCTTCCTGCAGGCGTACATCTTCGCCCTGCTGACGGCTGTGTACATCGAGCTGAGCTTGCACGCGGACGCACACTAACCCCGGTTAGTAACTCTGAAATCTGAACAACTGAACCGATCGCCACAAACCACCCGCAGCAAGCGGGAAGATCGGTCACCAGAAAGGTAATGGAAACCAAATGAACGACATCCTCTTCCTGGCTCAGGACACTGTCACCAAGTTCGAGGGCTTCGGCACCATCGGCTACGGCCTCGCAGCAATCGGTTCCGCAATCGGTGTGGGTAACGTTGCAGGTAAGACCGCTGAGGCTATGGCACGTCAGCCGGAGATGGCTGGCCAGCTGCGCACCACCATGTTCCTGGGTATCGCGTTCGCTGAGGCCCTGGCCCTGATTGGTTTCGTCGCCGGCTTCCTGTTCTAAGACAGTCCGCTCAAGAAGCGGTCGGGGATTGCTCGGGCTCTCAAGGCTCCTCCCTGCGAGGAGCCAGCGAACCGGCACCGATCGTGAGAAAAAGTTTTAAAAACTTAGGACTTTCAAGAACAACGCACTAAAGCGAAAGCTGGAGACTATGACGAACACCTTTTTCTTGGCAGCTGAGACGCTGCCGTTGGAAGAGCCGATTAACCCGCTCATTCCACCGCTTTATGACATCGTCTGGTCCATTATCCCGTTTGCCGTCATCCTGTTTGTCTTCGCGAAGGTCGTCCTTCCGAAGTTCCAGGAAGTGCTGACTCAGCGTGAGGACAAAATCGAGGGTGGCATTCAGCGTGCCGAGGCCGCTAAGGCCGAGGCTCAGGAAGCCCTCGAGAAGTACAACAAGCAGCTCGCAGAGGCACGCACCGAAGCGGCTCAGATCCGTGATGATGCTCGCTCCCAGGGGCAGAAGATCATCGCTGACATGAAGACGCAGGCAACCGAGGAGTCCAACCGCATCGTTGAGGCTGGTAACAAGCAGCTGGAGGCCAACCGCGCTTCCGTCGTTGCTGACCTCCGCAAGGAGATGGGGGAGAACTCCATCAACCTGGCTGAGCGCCTGCTGGGCGAGCAGCTGAACGATGACGTCAAGCGTTCGGGCACCATCGACAACTTCCTCGCCGGGCTGGACAACGTCGGCACTGCTGGGAAGTGATCGGTATGCACGCAGCGAGCCGCGAGGCATTTGAGCGACTCATCAAGACCTTGGACCAGGGTCTGAAGGAGTCTGATAACGCAGTAGGCAACGGAGCAACGACCGGCACCGAGCTTTTCGATGTCGTCGACGTCCTGGATCAGGAGCGCAGCCTGCGCGTCGCAATGGTCGACGCCGCTGCCACCCCGGAACAGCGTGTCGAACTCGTCAAGACCCTGCTGTCCGGCAAGGTCACGGCCTCTACTGAAGAGATCGTGTCCGCTGCGGTATCCCAAAACTGGTCAAACTCGCAGGACTTCCGGACCGGCCTGGAGCGTCTCGGCCGCCGAGCACTGCTTCGTTCGGCTGAGGCCCAGGGCCAGCTCGAGCGCGTCGAGGAAGAGCTGTTCTCCCTCGCCCGCATCCTCGAGCGCGAGTCCGAGCTCGAGCTTCTGCTCTCCGATCGAGCAGCAGCTGTGGACGACCGCCGTGATCTTCTCGCGAAGGTCATCTACGGCAAGGTCTCCTCGGTGACTGAAGCTCTGGCCCTGCAGGCAGTCGGTCGCGCTCGCAAGGCGCCGGTCGAGCTGCTGGATGACCTGTGCCAGGAGGCAGCTTCCCTCAACGGCTACGAGGTCGCGCGCGTTACCAGCGCCGGCCCGCTGTCCGAGGAGCAGAAGGCAAGCCTCTCCGAGAAGTTGCACAAGATTTATGGTCGCAAGATTGCGGTTCACACTGAGGTTGACTCCAGCCTCCTCGGCGGTGCCGTAGTCCGGGTCGGCGACGAAGTGATCGACGGAAGCACAGCTGGCAAGCTGGAGCGTATGCGTCGTTCCCTCGCATAACGACCGACCAAGCGAGAACACGAATTGCTGGAACACGAAACCGAGAGCAGGAAAAACATGGCGGAGCTGACGATCTCCTCCGATGAGATCCGTAGCGCGATTGCGAACTACACCTCGAGCTACTCCCCGGAGGCCTCCCGCGAGGAGGTCGGCGTGGTCACGACGGCAGCCGACGGCATTGCCAACGTGAGCGGCATGCCATCGGTGATGGCTAACGAGCTGCTCGAGTTCCCAGGCGGCGTCATTGGCGTCGCACAGAACCTGGACACCGACTCTGTCGGCGTCGTGGTCCTGGGTAACTACGAGACCCTTAAAGAGGGCGACGAGGTAAAGCGGACCGGAGAAGTCCTTTCCATTCCGGTCGGGGAGAACTTCCTCGGCCGCGTTATCAACCCACTGGGTGAGCCGATCGACGGCCTTGGCGACATCACCGACACGGAGGAGCGCGCACTTGAGCTGCAGGCTCCATCCGTCCTGATGCGTCAGCCAGTGAACGAGCCGATGCAGACCGGCATCAAGGCTATCGACGCAATGACGCCGATTGGCCGCGGTCAGCGTCAGCTGATCATTGGTGACCGTAAGACGGGTAAGACCTCCGTCTGCATCGACACCATCCTCAACCAGCGTGACAACTGGGAGTCCGGCGACCCATCGAAGCAGGTGCGCTGCATCTACGTTGCGATTGGTCAGAAGGGTTCGACCATCGCGTCGATCCGCCAGACCCTGGAAGAGCACGGCGCGCTGGATTACACCACCATCGTTGCCGCACCGGCATCCGACTCCGCAGGCTTCAAGTGGCTCGCACCGTTCGCCGGTGCAGCCCTCGGCCAGCACTGGATGTACCAGGGCAAGCACGTCCTCGTCATCTACGATGACCTGACCAAGCAGGCTGAGGCCTACCGCGCGATCTCCCTACTGCTGCGCCGCCCACCGGGCCGCGAGGCATACCCAGGTGACGTGTTCTACCTGCACTCCCGTCTTCTCGAGCGTGCTGCAAAGCTGAACGACGAGCTGGGTGGCGGTTCCCTGACCGCACTGCCGATCATCGAGACGAAGGCAAACGACGTGTCTGCCTTCATTCCGACCAACGTTATTTCCATTACCGACGGTCAGGTCTTCCTTGAGTCTGACCTGTTCAACCAGGGTGTCCGCCCGGCAATTAACGTTGGTGTGTCCGTTTCTCGTGTCGGTGGTGACGCACAGACCAAGGGCATGAAGAAGGTGTCCGGTAACCTGCGTCTGGACCTGGCCGCATACCGCGACCTGGAGGCATTCTCTGCCTTCGCATCCGACCTGGATGACGCTTCCAAGGCTCAGCTGGAGCGCGGTGAGCGCCTCGTCGAGCTGCTGAAGCAGACCGAGCACGCGCCGCAGTCCGTCGAGCACCAGATGATCTCCATCTGGCTGGCCGGCGAGGGCGAGTTCGACGACGTCCCAGTTGAGGATGTCCGTCGCTTCGAGGCTGAGCTGATCGAGCACCTGCGCTCCAACGCATCTGGCGTCTTCGACCAGATCGCCGGCGGCACCCCGTTCACCGAGGAGTCCCAGGCGCAGCTGAAGCAGTCCACCAGCGAGTTCAAGCGTGGTTTCCAGACCACCGACGGCACCCCGATCATCCGGGAGCCGGAGGCTCGCGCCATGGAGCAGGACGAAGTTAAGCAGTCCGAGATCACCGTTACCCGCAAGACCGTTTAAGGCCGCGGAAAGGGATCGACAAAGCACCATGACTAACTACGGACAAGAAGGGAGGCGGTAGCGCATGGCTAATCTTCGCGAACTCAGGTCACGTATCAAGTCCGTGAACTCGACCAAGAAGATCACCAAGGCCCAGGAGCTTATCGCCACCTCGAGGATCACGAAGGCGCAGGCTCGCGTCGACGCTTCGCAGCCTTACGCTCACGAGATCACCAAGGTGATCGAGCGTCTGGCGTCCGCCAGCTCCCTGGATCACAAGATGATCCGGGAGCCGAAGGACCCGAAGCGCGCAGCCATCCTCGTGGTTTCGAGTGACCGTGGCATGTGCGGTGGCTACAACAACAACGTCTTCAAGACCACTGCGGAGCTCCGCAAGCTGCTTGAGGACGAGGGCAAGGAAGTTGTTCTCTACATCCTTGGAAACAAGGGCGTGACCTATTACAACTTCCGCAACGAAGACATCAGTGGAGCGTGGACCGGGCACTCTCAGGACCCGGTTTACGCCGAAACCGCGAACCTGCGTAACCACCTGATCGGCGGCTTCCTCGCCGGTTCGGAGGGCACTGTCGACGTCGTCGACGGCGTTAACGCCGAGGGTGACCAGGTGCCGGGCTTCGACGAGGTCCACATGGTTTACACCGAGTTCCACTCGATGCTTTCCCAGGTGCCAAAGGCACACCGCCTACTGCCAATCAAGACTGTCGTCGAAGAGGAGAAGATGGAGCTGGGTTCCGACATGGTGTCGGACTCCGCAGACCAGGTCTCCGCTGAGGTGGATTTCGAACCGGACGCAGACACGCTTCTCGCGAACCTGCTTCCGCAGTACGTATCCCGCGGCATCTTCGCCGCGCTGCTCGAAGCAGCAGCCTCCGAGTCGGCCGCGCGTCGTACCGCTATGAGTGCGGCGACGGACAACGCGAGCGAGCTGGTGGAGAACCTGTCTCGTATCGCAAACCAGGCTCGCCAGGCGCAGATTACCCAGGAAATCACAGAGATCGTCGGTGGCGCGTCTGCGCTCGGCGATAGCGGAGAGAGTGACTAATAATGACTACAGCAATTCAGGAGCAGCAGAACTCTGCTGCACCGACTGCTGCCGGCCGCGTCGTTCGAGTGATCGGCCCGGTTGTCGACGTGGAGTTCCCGCGTGGGCAGCAGCCAGCACTATTCAACGCACTGCACGTCGAGGTTGACCTCGAGGCAGTTGCGAAGACCATTACCCTGGAGGTCGCACAGCACCTGGGTGACAACCTGGTGCGCACCGTCTCCATGGCCCCGACCGACGGCCTGGTCCGCGGTGCAGAGGTCAAGGACACCGGTAAGCCGATCTCCGTGCCAGTCGGCGACGTCGTCAAGGGCCACGTCTTCAACGCCCTGGGCGACTGCCTGGACGAGCCGGGCCTCGGCCGCGACGGCGAGCAGTGGGGCATCCACCGCGAGCCGCCGGCATTCGACGAGCTCGAGGGTAAGACCGAGATCCTGGAGACCGGCGTTAAGGTCATCGACCTGCTGACCCCTTACGTCAAGGGCGGCAAGATTGGCCTCTTCGGTGGTGCAGGTGTGGGTAAGACCGTCCTGATTCAGGAGATGATTACCCGTATCGCCCGCGAGTTCTCCGGTACCTCCGTGTTCGCCGGCGTCGGCGAGCGTACCCGTGAGGGTACGGACCTCTTCCTCGAGATGGAGGAGATGGGCGTGCTCCAGGACACCGCGCTGGTGTTCGGCCAGATGGATGAGCCGCCGGGAGTCCGTATGCGCGTGGCTCTGTCCGGTCTGACCATGGCGGAGTACTTCCGCGATGTTCAGGGCCAGGACGTGCTGCTGTTCATCGACAACATCTTCCGTTTCACCCAGGCAGGTTCTGAGGTCTCCACGCTGCTCGGCCGCATGCCGTCCGCAGTGGGTTACCAGCCGACCCTGGCTGACGAGATGGGCGTCCTGCAGGAGCGCATTACCTCCACGAAGGGTAAGTCCATTACCTCCCTGCAGGCCGTCTACGTGCCGGCCGATGACTACACCGACCCGGCACCGGCGACGACCTTCGCCCACCTCGACGCAACCACCGAGCTGGACCGTGCGATCGCTTCCAAGGGTATTTACCCGGCAGTGAACCCGCTGACCTCCACCTCTCGTATCCTCGAGCCGGGCATCGTCGGCGAGAAGCACTACGAGGTTGCGCAGCGCGTGATCAACATCCTGCAGAAGAACAAGGAGCTCCAGGACATCATCGCCATCCTCGGTATGGACGAGCTGTCTGAGGAGGACAAGATCACCGTCCAGCGTGCTCGTCGTATCGAGCGCTTCCTGGGCCAGAACTTCTTCGTCGCAGAGAAGTTCACGGGCATCCCGGGCTCCTTCGTTCCACTGGAGGAGACCATCGACGCCTTCGAGCGCATCTGTGATGGCGAGTTCGACGCTTACCCAGAGCAGGCCTTCAACGGCCTGGGTGGTCTGGATGACGTCGAGGCCGCCTACAAGAAGCTCACGGACAAGTAAGAGGAGCACACATGGCTGAGATTGCCGCTGAATTGGTGGCTGTGGAGAAGGCGTTGTGGTCTGGCACCGCAACGGCCGTCATCGCGGAGACCACCGAGGGCGAGATCGGCGTGCTTCCAGGTCACGAGCCACTGCTCGGCCAGCTGGTCGAGAATGGCGTCGTGATCATCCGGACCACTGAGGGTGAGAAGCTGGTGGCCGCGGTACAGGGCGGGTTCCTGTCCGTGTCCACCCAGAAGATCACCGTTCTCGCTGATAGCGCTGTGTGGGCCGATGAGGTCGACCAGGCTGATGCTGAGGCTCGGGTGCGTGAGGCGTCCTCCGAGGAGGAGAAGTCTCGCGCAGAGTCCGAGTTGCGCGCTGTGAAGCGTTCCAAGGAGAAGTAGACCGAGGTTTTCGGACTACCGGCCAAAGGCCACGTCGCGTGGGGTGACCCGCGCGGGGTGGCCTTTGTGCTTTTCGCCCTAAGGATGCGGTTTTCTCCCGCTGAGTGCGGAAGGCAGCCCACCGGTGGGAGGGAATTGTTAATATCCAGGCATGGGGCTAAATTTTGTTTAAGGTATTGCAGCCTTGAAACACTCCTGGTTTTCCTGCCCGCCGGGTTGGCGGGATGATGCGACGGCGAAGAGGCGGAAACGTTGACCACGATTCTTGTGCTTTTGGGAATTGTTCTTCTTCTGCTGCTCGTTGGCGTCATCCTGTGGCGCTTCTTCTACCTGCGGAGCGAAGGCTACCCCGTGCTGCTGCGTGCGCTTCCCGCCGAGGAGGCAAGGCACTGGCGACACGGGGTTTTGGTTTATTCGAGGACCTCGGCTCGGCTGTACAAGTTGCGCAGCCTGCGGCCCGGGTCGGACCTGGTATTGACCCGGTTGGGAACCACCGTGGTGTCCCGCCGGGACATTGTGGATAAGGAGCGCCCCTTCATCGAGGGCTACTGCCACGTGATGAAGATTTCGCATCGTGGCGAGGAGTACGAGATCGCCATCGACGAGCAGGGGGATAACGCCTTCGTCTCCTGGCTGGAGTCCGCGCCTTCAGAGCGCTGGGTGCGCACGACGCGATTTTCTTAAAGATTTTGATTGTTTCTACCCCGACCGGGGCTACCCGGGCGGGGTTTTTGCGTTGGCAAGAGAAAACGGGGCTGACCAGCTGCCCACCGCGCCGTCTGGAGAGAAGGGGTAAGACGAATAGCGAGGAGGTCCAGGTGGGTATCGACGTCACCGCTGATAAGACCATCCGCCAGACACTGCCCCTGGGCATCGACCGGCTCTGCGATCGCCGCCTGTACCTGCACCACGGAGTGCTGACCACGACACCCTACGAATAGCCCGTTGCCGCCTGCCGTGGGGTAGCGTTGGAAAAATGCGTCTCATCATCGCCACGTGTGCTGTCGACTACGTCGGTCGACTGGAAGCTCATCTGCCGCGCGCCGATCGCCTGATCATGGTGAAAGCGGACGGTGCGGTCTCCATCCATGCCGATGACCGGGCCTATAAGCCCCTGAACTGGATGACCCCACCCTGCACGACGACGGAATATCGCCGCGCTGAAGTTCTCGCCGAGGCCACAGACGGCAAGGACCCCTTCCTCACTCTTCCTGAGCTGGAAGACGAGGACGTCGAGGCCCTGTGGGTCGTCGAGAATCCGAAGGGCGAGCAGCTGCGCATCCAGCTCTTCGCGGTGCACTCCGACCAGAATTTCGACCTTGGCGAGGATCCGGGGCTGCAGAAGGACGGTGTGGAGGCCCATCTCCAGGAGCTGCTGGCCGAGCAGATCGAGATCTTGGGGGAGGGCTATTCGCTGGTGCGCCGCGAATACCCGACCCCCATCGGGCCGGTGGACATCCTCACCAAGGACGCGACGGGGGCGACCGTTGCGGTGGAGATTAAGCGCCGCGGGAACATCGACGGCGTCGAGCAGCTGACCCGTTACGTCGAGCTGCTCAACCGTGACGAGCTGCTTGCCCCGGTGACGGGTGTCTTCGCCGCCCAGGAGATTAAGCCTCAGGCCCGCATCCTGGCCGAAGACCGTGGAATTCGCTGCGTGACCTTGGACTATGCGGCGATGCGTGGCACCGATGATTCGGAGTTTCGGCTGTTCTAGGACCCGGTGCTCATGGGGTCGAAGCGTCCCAGTCGGCCGGGGGATTGGGCGCGGTCGCCCCGCGGTCGGAAGCCGTTACTATGGAGGGCATGACTGTACCGCACGATCCTTCCTCCCAACCGGCCTCTCGTCCGCAGAGCGGCGCCCCGCAGGCGCAGCCATCTTCCCCTCGGCAGCCGCAGGCGCCGCAGCGCTTCGTCTCAGGAGCGATTGACCTGGGCACGGTGAAGCAGCAAGCAGTGCAGCGCGAGAGGCACGCGCAGCAGGCGGCGGAAGCCGGCGTGAGTGTGGACTACGTCGCCCGCTCGGCGGACGTCACCCCAGAATCCTTCGAACAGGACCTTGTGGTCCGCTCCACCCAGGTCCCGGTGGTCCTCCTGGTGGGCAGTGCCCGCTCCGAGGCCAGCGCGGAGCTGAAGAACTTCTTCGCCCGCCTGGTGGAGATGCCGGACGTGCCTCAGGAGCAGCTGAAGTGGGTCTTCCGCTACATCGATGCCGATGCCGTGCCGGAGATGGCGCAGGCGCTCGGGGTACGCGGCGTGCCCACGGTGCTCGCCCTGGTGGCTGGCCGCCCGGCGACGTCCTTCCAGGGCGCCCAGCCGCAGGAGCAGGTGGAGCAGTGGCTGGAGTCGGTGATTCAGGCCGTCGACGGCAAGCTGCCGGGCCTGCCTGCGGATTCGGGCGCCGCTGCCGAGTCGCAGGACTCCCGCCTTGACGAGGCCGCAGCCCTCATCGAGCAGGGGAAGACCCAGGAAGCGATCGCCGCCTACGACGCGATCCTGGCCGACCCGAACACCGAACCCGAGCTCGCGGCGACCGCACGGGCCGCACGTGCCAACGCCATCCTCGCGGAACGCGCCGGGGATTCAGCGACCGGCGAGCAAGCCCTGGAGAAGGTCGCGGCAGAACCGGGCGACGTCGACGCCGCGACGGCCGCCGCCGAGCTGCTCGCCCTGCGCGGCGAGAAGGCCCAGGGCTTCGACGTTCTCGTCAACGCGATGCGTCACACCGCGGGCGAGGAGAAGGACCGCGCGAAGCAGCAACTGCTGCAGCTCTTCGAGCTTTATGACGCAGCCGACCCGGAGGTCATCGCGGCCCGCACGAACATGGCCAGCGCTCTGTTCTAAATCCGCGTCTGTCAGCCCGGAGTAACCCCATCCGATCCCACGAGCCCCTGAGGTAGCGAGAACCACCATGCAACGCAATGTCATTTCCACCCCGGAAACCCAGCCGGCGGCGCCGGAGGACCTGATCCTAGACATGCGTGGTGTATCGCTGCGCCGGGGCGGCAACGAGATCCTGCATGAGCTGGACTGGCAGGTCGAACTCGACGAGCGCTGGGTCATCATGGGACCCAATGGTGCTGGGAAGACCTCCCTGATGCGTCTGGCCAGCGCGCAGCTTTTCCCGACCACCGGCACCGTGGACATCATCGGCGAGCGGTTGGGCTCCTCCGACGTCCGCGACATCCGCACCGCCGTCGGAATGTCCAGCTCTGCCCTGGCTCACCGCATCCCTGACGACGAGGTGGTCTCGGACATCGTCATCTCCGCGGGCTACGACGTCATGGGACGATGGCGGGAGGCCTACGACGAGATGGACTACGAGCAGGCCGTCAACACCCTCGAGGTCGTGGGCGCCTACCACCTGGCCGACCGCACGTGGGGCACGCTGTCTGAGGGAGAGCGCAAGCGCACGCTCATCGCGCGTGCCCTGATGACCGACCCGGAGCTGCTGCTGCTCGACGAGCCGGGCGCCGGACTGGACCTCGGTGGCCGCGAGGACCTGATCGAGCTGCTCAGCCAGATCGCGATGGATCCGGACTCCCCGGCGACCGTGTTGGTCACCCACCACGTGGAGGAGATCCCGCCGGGGTTCACCCACGGGATGCTGCTGGACGAGGGCCACATCGTCGCCCAGGGCCTGTTGACCGACATCATGACCAGCGAGAACCTCACCAAGGCCTACCACCAGCCCATTGAGGTTAAGCAAGAGGACGGCCGCTGGTTCGCCCGCCGTCTTCGTCGCGGTGGAGCCCACCGGGCGCGGGATTAGCTAGAGTCTTTTAAGTACCGATTTAGGTTGAAAGCGAGGTCCGGCTCGAGATGGGATTTGCAGAGCAGTTGGGTCCGGTAGAGCCACGGCATGCCTCCACGGTCATTCTGCTGCGTGACACGCTATCCGGCCCGGAGGTCTACGTGCAGGAGCGCGCGTCAACCATGGCGTTCTGCGCGGAGATGACTGTCTTCCCGGGCGGTGGGGTGGATGCTCGCGATATGCCCGGTGACGTCGACGGCGACGGGGTGGACTCGCCCGATGTGCGCTGGTCCGGCCCGGATGTTCGTTGGTGGGCCCACCGTCTGCGCAAGGACCCCGCGATTGCCCGCGCCCTGGTGTGCGCCGCGGTGCGCGAGACCTTCGAGGAGGCGGGCACGCTCCTGGCCTCCAACGAGGACGGAGATATCGTTGCCGACACCACGCGCTTTCAGCACGAGCGCCAGGAGCTGGAGAATCACCTGCTCCCGTTTTCTACGTTCATGGACCGGCACAAGCTGATCCTGCGGGCGGACCTGCTGCGCCCCTGGGCGAACTGGGTGACCCCGGAGGGGCAGCCGATCCGCTACGACACGGCATTTTTCGTCGCCCGTCTGCCGGAGGGGCAGGATACGACCGGGGACACGCGCGAGGCCACGTCCACGGGCTGGTTCCGCCCGTCGACGCTGCTGGACGGGTGGCGTTCCCGGAAGATCAGCCTGATGCCTCCGACGTGGGCGCAGCTGAAGCTGCTGAGCACCTTCCGCACGGTCGACGAGGTCATGGACTTCTCGTCGGGGCTCTCGGTCGACCCCGTTCTCGACGAGCCGATCGATGAACCGTACATGGCGGAGTACTACCTCATGGAGTCCAAAATGTACGGCCGCCCGAAGCGCGTCTTCGCCCCGGGAATGAAGTTCGCGGTTGACCCGGCGGACCTGCCGGAGCACCCATTCGAGCACCGTCCGGGCTCCTACCTGCAGTAGGTCGCGGTTGTCTTTTAGCCTTGAGGAGCTTCAGTGGCTCCAGTCCTCTCCCGACGCCGGCACCGCCATCGCGCAGGCCGGCGAGCTTGAGCTCAGCCAGCGCAGCGTGGTGGCCGATACGGCAGCCTTGCGCAAAGCCTGGGGTGAACATGCCCGCGCAGTGGCCGAGTTGGTGGAGGCCCGCCGGATAGCGGCGGCGAAGCTGCCTGCCGAACTCGCCGCCGGGTGGTGGACCGATAAGGATGCTGCCCAGCAGTCCACCCCGTTGGCCGTGGCGCGGTTCCGTGCTCGGCACCTCGCGGCGCTGGGGGTGGAGGCGGCTCGTGACGTCACTTGTTCGGTGGGGACCGAGCTTGTGGCGCTTAAGGAGGCCGGGCTGGCGTGCAGCGGCTCCGATATTGATCCGGTTCGGGTGGAGATGGCTCGCACAAACTGCCCGGCGGTCGAGGTGCGGGTGGCCGATGCTCTCGAGCCCTGGGGAGGGACACCGGGGGAGAAGCCGGTGATCCTTGCGGACCCGGCTCGGCGCAACTCCTCGGGGCGGATTCACCGGCTCGAGGACATGCAGCCCCCGGTTAGCGGTCTGGTCGCGACCTATCCCGGCCACGAGCTGATGGTGAAACTCGCCCCGGGAGTGAACTTCGCCGAGCTCGAGGACTGGGCCGGCCAGGTGGATGTCATCAGCGTGGACGGGCAAGCCAAGGAGGCCTGTGCCTTAACCTCCGGGCTGGTGTCCCCGGAAGCCCGGGATAGCGAGGGACTGGCGCGCCGGGCTGTGGTGATCAACACCAGCAACCAGGGGGACAGCGTGGACGTCCTAGCCAGCTGGGAGCCGGAGCTGTCTCACGACGACGTCGCAGCTCGCGCGGGCCAGCCTGGCCGGTACATCATGGAACCGGATGCAGCGATCATTCGCGCCGGGCTGGTGCGCCACTTCGCGGCCCGGGAGGGGCTGTGGCTGGTGGACCCGAACCTGGCTTATGTCACGGGGGACCACATCCCGGCGGGCATGCGGGCCTTCGAGGTGTTGGATACCGTGCCTGTCAAGCAGTTGCGCAAGACTTTGCAGCAACGAGGAGTCGGCAAGCTGGAGATCCTCGTGCGCGGGGCGGATATCAATCCGGACCAGCTGCGCGCGAAGCTGAAGCTGAAGGGCAAGGGCGAGGCGACGGTCGTCATCGCGCGGCTGGGGGAGCGGAAGTCGACGCAGCGCGGGGGCGGGGTGAGCAGCGGGGTGGTGGCCTATATCTGCCGCGCGGTAGCCCCCGACAAGCCTTAATTCTGCGAATTCGCTGCCGGTTGGCGCAAAGCGCGGGCGCGGGGTGTGCCGGTTGGGTAGAACGGACGGTGACACGCCCAGCCCGTATGGCGGGGTGGTTCTAGAAAAATATTAATGTGTTGTGGCGAAGCTCACGTTTTTCAAGCTAAGCTGAACTGGAAACTAACACGCAATCACGAAAGGCCAACGCATGTCGAACATCGTTGTTCTGGTTAAGCAGGTGCCGGATACGTACTCCGAGCGCAAGCTCCGTGAGGACGACTTCCGTCTGGACCGTGACAGCGCCGACGCTGTTCTCGATGAGATCAACGAGAACGCTGTCGAGGCTGCACTCCAGCTGAAGGAAGCAGACTCCTCCCGCAACGTCATCGTGCTCTCCGTGGGTCCGACCCGCGCGACCGAGGCGCTGCGCAAGGCACTGTCCCTGGGCTGCGACGAGGCAATCCTGGTCACCGATGAGGGCCTCGAGGGCTCCGACGTCCTGGGTACCGCCTGGACGCTGAGCAACGCGCTCAACCAGATCGAGGACATTGAGCTCATCATCGCTGGTAACGCATCCACCGACGGTGTTGCGGGCGCTATCCCGGGCCTGCTGGCCGAGTACCGTCAGATCCCGGCTCTGACCCACATGGAGGAGCTGGCTGTCGAGGGCGGCACCGTCACCGGTAAGCGCGTCACCGAGGAGGGCATCTTCGGCCTCGAGGCGCCGACCCCGGCCATCGTCTCCGTCACGGAGAAGGCCAACACCCCGCGCTTCGCCGTCTTCAAGGGCATCATGGCCGCGAAGAAGAAGGAGATCAAGGAGCTCAGCCTCTCCGACATCGGCGTCGATCCGGCGAACGTCGGCGGCGGCAACGCAACCTCTTCGGTCGCTGGCGTCACGCCGAAGCCACCGAAGTCTGCCGGTGAGAAGATCACCGATGAGGGCGACGGCGGCAAGAAGCTCGTCGAGTTCCTCGCTAAGGAAAAGCTGATCTAGCTCACCGCTTTTCACGTTCCATAACCCGACATTCCCTGCCACATTAGGAAAGAGGAAAATCCATGACCAACGTATTGGTACTGGTTGATCACGTTGAAGGTGAGCTGCAGAACTCCACTCGCGAGCTCATCACCGCTGGTCGCGTATTCGGCCAGGTCGGCGCCGTCGTTGTTGGCAAGCCGGGCACCGCTGAGGGCCTGAAGTCCGAGCTGGCTGCTGCTGGCGCGGAGACCATCTACGCTGCCGAGTCCGACGAGGCTGACTCCCTGCTCATCACCCCGTCCGTCGACGCCCTCTCCGGGCTCGCCGCTCACCTGCAGGTTCCGGTCCTGGTCTCTGCGTCCGCTACCGGCAACGAGGTTGCTGGCCGCGTGTCCGCACGCGTGGGCTCCGGTGCGGTCTACGGCATCACCGAGATCGACGCCGAGCGCAACGCTAAGAAGCCGGTCTTCGGTGGCGAGTACATCGTCGACTCCGGTGCCGCAGGCGTGGCCCCGGTCTTCACCTGGCAGGCCGGCTCCATCGATCCGGAGCCGCAGGACGCTGCCGGTGAGATCCAGGCAGTCGAGCTGCCGGGCGCTGGCCCGACCGCTGTGAAGATCACCAGCTTCGCTCCGGCTGAGGCCGGCGACCGTCCGGACCTGGCTGAGGCGAAGATCGTCGTCTCCGGTGGTCGTGGCGTGGGCGGCTCCGAGGGCTTCACCGACGTTGTCGAGCCACTGGCCGACGCGCTCGGCGGTGCCGTTGGTGCATCCCGTGCCGCAGTCGACGCGGACTACTACCCGGGCAAGTTCCAGGTCGGCCAGACCGGTGTCACCGTGTCCCCGAACCTGTACATCGCACTGGGCATTTCCGGTGCTATCCAGCACAAGGCTGGTATGCAGACCTCCAAGACCATCGTTGCGGTCAACAAGGATGACGAGGCATCGATCTTCGAGATCGCAGACTTCGGTATCGTTGGTGACCTCTTCGACGTTGCCCCGCAGGCAACCGAGGAGATCAAGAACCGTTAAGGTTCCCGAATCCAATCAGCTGCCCTGAGCGCAGCTAAAAATTAAAAGTCGGTGTTTCCCGTCATGGCGGAGCACCGGCTTTTTTATATCGGGCGCACGAATACTCGTGCGCTCGGTGATTGTGCTCCAGTTTGGGACGTCTGTCACAATGTGATGCACGGCATAGGCGCGCTGAAGGCGCGCCACTCCCTCACTGGAAAGGACTTGGGCATGCAGTCAGCCCTCGGGCTCACCATCGCTGGGCTCGCCATCATCTTTCTCACCGTCGCAATTCTGATTCGCGGCAAGGTGAGTCCGATCGTGCCCATGGCCCTCATCCCAGCGATCGGAGCCCTGATCCTGGGCTATAGCTTTGAGGAACTCTCCGACTTCTTCAGCGACGGGCTGAAATCCGTCATGAGTGTGGTCGTGATGTTCATCTTCGCGATCATCTTCTTCGGAATCATGCAGGACGTCGGGCTGTTCACACCCGTGATTCGAGCGCTGATCAAGGGCACCAGGGGCAATCCTGTCTTCATCACGTTGGGAACCGCGGCCATCGGCGTGGTCGCCCACCTCGATGGCTCGGGCTCGACGACCTTCCTGCTGACGATCCCCGCGCTGCTCCCGCTGTATAAGGCGATGCACATGAGCCGCTACACCCTACTGATGATCGTCGCGCTGGCAGCGTCGGTGATGAACATGGTGCCGTGGGCAGGCCCGGTGGGGCGAGCGGGCTCGGTCATCGCGCAGGACCCGCACGATATCTGGATCCACCTGCTGCCGGCCCAGGGGATCGCGCTGCTCGGCGTGTTCGCAGTAGCTGCGGCCCTCGGCGTCCTCGAGCTGCGCCGCGCCCGCAAGCGCAGCGCGCAGAAGGTGGGAGCCGGGGCAGACACCCCAGGCCCGGCTAACGTCGACGTCGAGAAGATGGCCGCCAACTTCGCAGAGAACCAGCGCCAACAGCAGGCGGAGATCGGCCTGTCCTTCCGCACTGGCAGGGCGGTGACGGTGATTAACGTCGTGCTGATCCTCGCGGTGCTGGTCGTGCTGCTGGCGGGCCTGCTGCCACCGGCTCCGGCCTTCCTCATCGCCACCACCGTGGCCATGCTGGTGAACTGCCAGGGCAAGGAGGCTCAGACCGGGGTGCTTAACCGGCACGCACCGAATGCGCTCTCCATGGCCGGTGTGATCATCGCGGCCGCCATGTTCCTGGGAGTGCTCAACGGCAGCGGCATGCTCGAGGAGATCGCCCTGCAGCTCATCGCGATCATGCCTGAGGGAGTGGGGCAGTACCTGCACATCATTGTCGCGTTCTTCGGCGTCCCACTGGACCTTCTCACGTCCACCGACGCCTACTACTTCTCGGTGCTGCCCATCGTTCAGGAGACTGCTGCGAACTTCGGTGTGAGCGGCATGGGGGCTGCCGCAGCGCTCATCGTGGGTAATGTCATCGGCACCTTCGTCTCCCCGTTCTCGCCGGCGCTCTGGCTGGCGCTCGGCCTCGCCGAGGGGCAGATGGGCCACTATCTCAAGCGCGCACTGCCGGTGGTTTGGGCATTCTCCATCGTGCTGGTTGCCATCTGCTGGGGCATGGGGATGTTCGCTTAGCTTGCCAGGGGCTATGCCACACTAGAAACCATGACAAGCCAGCCCCGCATCTACGCCGACCACGCCGCCTCGAGCCCGTTGCGCCCGGAGGCGGCCGCGGCGATGCGGGAGGCAGAATCCGCGCTCAATCCGGCCGGTCAGTACCGCACCGGCCGGGACGCCCGGCGGGTGCTGGAGGAGTCCCGCGAGCAGATCGCCGAACTCCTCGGCGCCGAACCCGTGGAGGTGATCTTCACCGCCTCGGGCACGGAGGCCGACAACATCGCCGTGCAGGGGCTGGCCTTCGGCTCCCGGAAGCTGCACCCGACTGCCGGCGACATCATCGCTCCTGGCATCGAGCACCCGGCGGTGGGGGAATCCATCGATTGGCTGTGCACCGGCCCGCTTGACTTGGGGTACCGCCGGGTCGAGCTGCCCGTGGACGAACACGGAGTCGTTGATCTTGAAGCGGCCGAGGAGATCGGCGTCCTAAAAAACATGGCTCCCGAGCAGACGGCGCTGATCACCTGCATGTGGGCGAATAACGAGACCGGGAACATCCAGCCGGTCGGCGAACTTGCCACAATCGCAGCGGACAAGGGAGTGCCCATGCACGTGGATGCCGTGCAGGCAGCGGGGAGGGTGCCGATCGACTTCCACGGCCTCGGGGTCGCCACCCTCGCAGCGAGCGCGCACAAGTTCGGCGGGCCGCGCTCGACCGGGGTGTTGCTCGCGCGCCGGGATGCGAAGATCCTCTCGCCGTTGAAGGGCGGGAACCAGGAACGCGGGCTGCGCTCTGGGACCGTCAACGTCCACGGGGCGGTGGGCACCGCAGCAGCACTGGCGGCGGCACATCGGGATATGGCTGCGGAGAACGAGCGGCTACGGAACATCCGCGAGCGGGTGCTGGAGGCCGTCCGTGGCATCGAGGGGATAAAAGTGTGGACCCACGAACCCTCGTTGCCCAGCCACCTGCACCTGAGCATCCCCGGTGCGGAGGGGGATAGCCTCATCATGCTGCTGGACGCTGCGGGGGTGGATGCCTCCACGGGTTCGGCGTGCGCGGCCGGGGTGAACCGCGCCAGCCACGTGCTCGCCGCCATGGGAGTGGACGTGGAGGTGGCCCGAGGTGCCCTGCGGCTGACCTTCGGCGCGGAGACCACGATGGCGGACGCTGAACGCATCGCCGAATTGTTGCCGCGCGTGGCCGAGCAGGCTCGCGCCGCCGGAATGGCCTAAGCCCGCTAAACCCGAGTAGGGTGCCACCCATGCGAGTAGTAGCAGCAATGAGCGGTGGTGTGGATTCGGCGGTCGCGGCCGCCCGGGCACTCGAAGCAGGCCACGAGGTTATCGGCGTGCACCTGGCGCTGTCCCAATCCCCGGAGGCCGTGCGCGCCGGTTCCCGCGGCTGCTGCTCCCTGGAGGATTCCGCCGACGCCCGGCGGGTCGCCGACAAGCTCGGCATCCCCTTCTACGTCTGGGACTTCTCCGACCGCTTCAAGGCCGATGTGATCGATAACTTCGTGGACTCCTACGCCATCGGCGAGACCCCGAATCCGTGCCTGCGCTGCAACGAGAAGATCAAGTTCGAGGCCCTGCTGGACCGCTCCATCGCGCTGGGCTTCGACGCCGTGGTCACCGGCCACTACGCGCAGCTCCACGACGGCGTGCTGCGCCGGGGCGTGGACGCGGACAAGGACCAGTCTTATGTCCTCGGCGTGCTGACCGACGAACAGCTGGCACACTGCATGTTCCCGGTCGGGGACACCGTCAAGCCCGAGATCCGCGAGGAGGCCGCCGACGCCGGCTTCGGGGTCGCCAATAAGCCAGATAGCCACGACATCTGCTTTATCCCGGATGGCCGAACTCAGGCATTCCTGGGTTCGAAGATCGGCCTGCGTCCCGGCCTGGTGCGGGATACCGGCGGGGAGACCGTGGCGGAGCACGACGGCGTGTATGGCTTCACCGTTGGTCAGCGCAAGGGGCTCGGCCTGCCGCGCGAAACCCTCGACGGCCGCCCACGCTATGTCACGGATATCGACGCCCACACGGGTACCGTCACCGTCGGCACCCGGGAGGACCTGCGGGTCGGCGGGATCATCGCCGACCGCCTCAAGCGCCTCGACCCGGAGGTACACGGCCGCGAATTCGACTGCGAGGTGCAGGTGCGCGCCCACGGCGGGGTGGTTCCCGCCCGCGCCCGGCTCGTTGACGACCCAGCCCCGGTCACCCCGGCGGGTCGCGTGAAGGAAGCCGACGAGCTGCCGTGGCGCCTGGAGCTGGAGCTGCTGCAGCCACTGGAGGGCGTGGCGCGCGGCCAGGCCGCCGTGGTCTACCGCCCCGACGAGGCCGGCGACATCCTGCTGGGTTCCGGCACCATCCGCGCGACTACCGCCCTCGGGGCCCCGATTGAGGAGCAGCCCGCACCCGGCACCGTCGGCGCGGTGGACGCCGACGCCATCGAACAGGGCGAGGACGCCCAGCGATGACACGTCTCGGCTGGTGGGAGTCCTTCGCCACGACGCACCCGGACCAGAACAGCGCCCTGCAGGCCGCGCTTCTCCGCGGCGTCGATGTGGATGAGGATACCGGCGCGCCGGGTGGGATCTCCCTGCCCCGCATCCAGCCTGCAGGCCAGCCCGGTGTCAAGGACGTCGCGCTGGACGTCACCGCCCTGACCGCCGGTTTCGCGCAGCTCAGCCTCGCCGCGAACCCGCGGGGCTGGGAGATTAGCCACGGGGCCAGCCTGATCGGCCGCCAAACCCGGTCTTATCTCTCGGAGCTCCGAGACCTGGTGCCCGCGGTGCTTGCCGAACGTCGGGCCCCACGGATCATGCTGAACGCCGCCGGGCCCTGGAGCTTTGGCGCCACCGTGGAGCTGGCGGGGCATCCCATCGTGGCCGACCGCCCAGCCTTCCGGGACATCGCCCTCACGCTGGGCGCGGGGTTGGCGGAGACCGCCGAATGGCTGGCCAGCGCGACCGGCTC
>NZ_KV823515.1:55544-104066 GCF_001815965.1 Corynebacterium sp. HMSC22B11
GACTCCACGAGCCCGCCGTGCCGCAACTACTGGCCGGGCTGGCCGGGGCCACGCGGTGGGACCGGCTGGCCCCGGTGGATCCCGAGCACATCCTGGGCGTGTGGCAGCGGCTGCTCGGCCAGTTGCCTGAGGGGGTTGGGGCCGTGCTGCACGAATGTCCACCGGAGCTATTCCGGGACATCCCGCAGGTGGGCTTTGACCGCGTCGGTGTGGCCGCCGGGCACCTCTTCGGCGAGCAGTCCACCTCGGAGCTCAAGGACGTCATTGGTACCAGCGTGGGGGCGGGCCAGGGCATCGGCATCTGCGTGCCGCGCCCCGCAGAGCCGCAGGGGGCCGCGGCGATCGAGGACAGTGCCGCCACGTACGCGGGTGCAGTTCAGCGCCTGTGGCAGCAATGGAGCTTCCCCGCGGAGCGACTGATCCAGCAGGTTGACCTCTGCGCGATCACCCCGGGGCTGGACGAGGTCGCTGTGAGCCCCGCAGTGGCGGCCACGTGGTCCGCGACCGCACGAATCGCCGCGCGCAACCTCGCTGCGGGCTAGGCCTCACCCAGCAGGGCAGCCTGGAACGACCGGCTCGCAGCAGCGAAGTGTTGATCCCAGCGTTCCGGGACTAGTCCTCCTCGGCGTCGCCCTCGCCCGGCCCCTCGCTCAGCAGCTTGTGGAAGCCGGCCTCGTCGAGCACCGGGATGCCCAGCTCCTCGGCCTTCGTGAGCTTCGAGCCGGCCTTGGCCCCGGCGACCAGATAATCCGTCTTCTTGGACACGCTGCCGGTTGCCTTCCCGCCGCGGGACTCGATGGCCTCCTTCGCGCTGCTGCGGTCGAAGTCCTCCAGCGTGCCCGTGACAACGATGCTCAACCCAGCCAGCAGGTCGGTTTGGATGGACCCGGCCGCGTCGGCAGAAGGCTGCTCGGTGACGTCCTGCTCCATCCGCACCCCAGCGGCCGCCCAGGCGTCGACGATCTCCTTATGCCAGGAGACCGCAAACCAGTCGCGGACGGATTCGGCGATGATGGGACCCACCCCGTCGACGGTGGACATCGTCTCCACATCGGCGGCGGCGACGTCCGGAATGGAACCGTAGTGATTGGCCAGGGCCTTCGCCGCGGTCGGTCCGACGTGTCGGATGGACAGGGCGACGATGACGCGCCACAGGTCGACCTCCTTGGCCGCCGCGAGCGTCGTCAGCAACGTCTCACCTTGCTTATTCAGCGCGCCGGACTTCGTCGTATACGCGTCCGTGCGGCGCAGATCCTCCTCCGTGAGCGAGAACAGCCCCGTCTCGTCGGGCAGCACGCCGGAATGGATGAGGTCATAGGCCGCCTTCTCGCCGAGGGCGTCGATGTCGAAGGCCCCGCGGCCGGCGATGTAGGTCAGGCGGGTGTGCAGCTGGCCGGGGCAGTAGCGGGTATTCGGGCAGCGCCAGTCCGCATCCTCTCCGCGGGCCGGGGCCAGGGGAGTGCCGCACTCCGGGCACAGGCTGCTGAAGAGAAACTCGCGCTCCGCACCACTCCGGGCGTCCTCCACCGGGCCGAGCACCTCCGGGATGACCTCCCCGGCCTTGCGGATCATGATCTCATCACCCAGGCGCACGCCCTTGCGGTGGGCCTCGGAGGGGTTATGCAGGGTCGCCATGGTCACGGTGGAGCCCGCGACGTACTTCGGTTCCATCACCGCATACGGGGTCGCCCGGCCGGTGCGCCCGATCCCTAGGCGGATGTCGTGCAGCCGGGTGCGGGCTTCCTCCGGTGGGTACTTATAGGCGATTGCCCAGCGCGGGGCGCGGCTGGTCGTGCCGAGTCGCTGCTGGGACTGTGTATCGTCCACCTTGATGACGAGCCCGTCCATCTCGTGGTCCGCATCGTGGCGGTGGTCTGCCCAGTAGGTGACCTGCTCCAGCACTTCCTTGGCGCTGTGCACCTGCTTGGTGTACGGGCTCACCGGCAGGCCCCAGGCAGCCAGCGCTTCGTAGGCCGCGTGCTGGGAGGCCGGGGTGAAGCCCTCGCGGGCGCCGATGCCGTGACAGATCAGGCGCAGCGGGCGGCGCGCGGTCTCTGCCGGGTCCTTTTGGCGCATCGCTCCGGCCGCGGCGTTGCGCGGATTCGCAAACATTTTCAGCCCCTCCGCCTGGCGCTGGGCGTTCATCTTCGCGAAGTCCTCGACGCGGATGAACACCTCGCCGCGGATCTCCACGAGCTCCGGCACTGGGAAGTCCTCGGAGGGCTGCAGGCGCGCCGGGATATCGGAGAGGGTGCGGGCATTGTGGGTGATGTCCTCGCCGGTCGTGCCGTCGCCGCGGGTGAGAGCGAGCTCCAGGACGCCGTTACGGTAGAGCAGGTTGATCGACGCGCCGTCGATCTTCAGTTCGGTGAGGTAGGCCTTGGCCGGGGTGCGCTCCAGCCAGGAGGAAAGCTGCTCGGTGTCGAAGACGTTATCGAGCGAGAGCATCGGCTCCTGGTGGTCCACGTTGCGAAACGGGCTGGACTCAGGAGGGGCCGGGGCGACCTCGGTGGTGGGGCTGGGGCCGGTTACCGCCTCGGGGTGGGTGTTTTCGAACTCCTGAAGTTGGGTGAGCAGGGCGTCGAACTCGGCGTCGGAGATCTCCGGATTGCCGTAGTAGTACACCTCGCGGTGGTGCCTGACCTGGTCCGCGAGGGACTGCCACTGCTGGCTCAGCTCTGCAAGCGCAGGATCTGCGGCTCCGGGGTTGGCGGCGGGCGAGGAATCGGAATCGTATTGAGTGCTCACGGGTTCCAAGTCTATCGAGGATCCGCTCTGGCCTGTCTGGTGCTCCGGTTAGAGTAAGGATCATGACCGCAGCGCATTTCAATCCGGCTCACATGTTGAGCTTCGACCTAGAGACCACCGGCACCAATCCACTGTCCGCCCGCATCGTGACCAGCGCCATGGTGCGCATCCGCGGCAGTCAGGTGGATGACGTCGAATTGCTCGCTGACCCGGGGGTCGAGATCCCCGAGCAGGCCAGCGCGGTGCACGGCATCACGACCGAATACGCACGAGAGCACGGTCAGCCGCACGACGAGGTCCTGGCGGAGACGATCCGGGCGATCCGGCAGGGTTGGGAGGACGGCGCGACCCTCGTGGTCTTCAATGCCCCCTATGACCTGACGGTGCTGCGCAGCCAAGACCCGAGCTTCACCGTGGACGGTCCAGTCATCGACCCGCTGCTGCTGGACCGCCACTTCGACCAGTATCGCAAGGGCAAGCGCACCCTGGGGGCGGTCTGCGAACACTACGAGGTGGCCCTCGACAATGCGCACGAGGCCACCGCTGATGCGATCGCCGCGGCCCGCGTGGCATGGAAGATCGCCCGTGAGCACCCGGAGCTGACCCAGATGAGCGCCGACGAACTCATGTTGAACCAGTCCACTTGGTACTACGAGCAGCAGTCCAGCTTGGCAGAGTACTTCCGCTCCAAGGGGCGCGACGCGAACGTGAACACCAGCTGGCCGCTGCAATAGGCCGGTTGCCTATAATTTCTAAACATGTCTTCCTCACCACAGCCCACCGCAGCCGATTACCTCAAGGAGATCGTCGCAGCACCCGTCTACCGGGCGGCGAAGCACACTCCCACCGACGCGATGCCCGTGCTGTCCAAGCGCTTGAATAACCGCGTGCTCGTCAAGCGCGAGGACCTGCAGCCGGTGCACAGTTTCAAGATTCGCGGCGCTTTCAACCGCATGGCTCAACTGAGCCCGGAGGAGCGCAATCGGGGCGTGGTCGCGGCATCCGCTGGAAACCACGCGCAGGGGGTGGCCCTGTCCGGCCGCGAGCTGGGTATCCAGACCACCATCGTAATGCCGGAGATCACCCCGCAGATCAAGGTCGCTGCAGTGCAGGGGCTGGGCGGCGGTGTGCTGCTGCACGGTGCCAACTTCGACGAGGCCAAGGCGAAGGCCATCGAGCTCTCCGAGACCGAGGGCATGGTCTTCGTCGCCCCCTTCGACGACGAGGCGGTGGTCGCCGGTCAGGGAACCATCGGCCTGGAGATTTTCCAGGACGTCCCCGAGATCGACCGTGTCTTCGTCCCCATCGGAGGCGGCGGCCTGGCTGCCGGTGTGGCGATCCTGCTCAAGCAGCTGAACCCCACAATCCAGGTCATTGGCGTGGAGCCGGAGGAGTCCGCCTGCTTCGTCGCCGCGAAGAAGGCGGGCGGGCCGGTGGACCTGGCCTACACCAGCCTGTTTGCCGAGGGCGTGGCGGTCAAGCGCATCGGGGATGAGAACTTCCGCATCCTGGACGAGTGGCTGGATGACGTCGTGACCGTCACCTCCGACGAGATCAGCGCGGCGATCAAGGACATCTTCGACGACACTCGCGCGATCGCCGAGCCTGCCGGTGCGGTGGCGCTGGCGGGCCTCAAGCGCTACTGCGCCGAACACGAGATCACCGACGAAACCCTCGTCCACGTACTCTCGGGCGCCAACGTCAACTTCCACTCGCTGCGCTATGTCTCCGAGCGCGCGGAGCTCGGCGAGGGCAGCGAGGCCCTGTTCGGCGTGACGATCCCCGAGGCCAAGGGTGCCTTCCTGGACTTCTGCACCGTGTTGGGTAGCCGCGCGGTCACCGAGTTCAGCTACCGCGTGGGGGAGACCGACGAACCAGCGAAGATCTTCGTCGGTGTGCAGCTCAAGGGTGGCCACCAGGAGCGGGAATCCATCCTCACCGACCTGGCTGCGGCTGACTATGGGGTGGTCGACCTCTCCGAGGACGAGGTGGCCAAGGAACACGTGCGGTACATGATTGGCGGCCAGCCACCACACGCCGTGACCGAGAGCGTGTTCGCTTTCGAGTTCCCGGAGCACCCGGGCGCTCTCATCCGCTTCCTCGAGGTGCTGGGAACGCGGTGGAATGTGTCGGCCTTCCACTACCGAAGCATCGGCATGGACTATGGTCGCGTGCTCGCCGCGTTCGAGAATGTGGAGGGGGACGCGGAGTTCGCCGAGCACCTGGAGAAGCTGGGTTATCACGCCACGGAGGTCAGCTCCAGCCCGGCTTATCAGTTCTTCCTGAAGGCCTAAAACACCCCAGCCCCCGACGGTCGCCCGCCCGGCCGCGGGGCGTTGTATTTCGCCGGCGAGGGATCAGTCGGCGAAGAACGCGCCCAGGATGCTGCCCAGCTGCCGCAGGTGCTCCACCTCGGAGAGCAGGAAGTCCGGGCCGCCCGGGCGACCCACGATGAGGATCAGCGAGGAACCCTCGATGGGGGTGGCGGCAAGCGAGGAGTCCATGACCGCCCAGGGCTCGGGGATCCAGTCCTCCTGCTCGGGGTTGAGAACCCGGGCCTCGAGTACGGGCGCGGAATCCAGCTCCTGGCCGTTGTCCTCAGGAGCAGCGCTCGAGGCCGCGATGCGATGGGTGCGGGGCGCGGTATCCAACACGATGGCCCAGCCCGCGGACATGGAGCGCGGCAGATCCGCCATCAGCGTCTCCAGGGCCTCAGCGCGGCGGGAGCGCAGCGCCGCGATGGAGGCCAACATCTGCACCTGGCCGCGGCGGTCGATCGAGCCGGAGAACGGGCGGATGGAGTCGACGAACACGCCCTCGACTTCCTGGGCTGCGGTGATCAAGACGTCCGGCAACGTGCCGTGGGGCAGGTCCACGACGATGTCGTCAACGACGACGATCTCGTTGTTCAGGGAGTCGTCTTCGTCGTAGCCGACGATGTCGACGCCTTGGATGTTGCCGTCGACGTTGCCGAGCGCCTGGGCGATCTTGCCAAGGGCGCCGGGCGAATCGGGTACGCGCACGCGCATCAAATAAGACATGCCTAAAGTCTAGCGATCCGTGCGAAAAACTTAAGGAGCTCTTTTCCGGCCGGGGCATGCTAGGTGAACGTGCACGGCCTTGACTAGAGTTATGGGCATGTCTGAAATTTCCCGCGAAAATGTTGCCCACTTGGCCAAGCTGGCACGCCTCGAGATCCCGGAGGATGAGCTGCAGAGCTACGCCGACCAGATCGACGACATCATCGAGCACGTCGCCGCGATCTCCAAGGTCGATACCGAGGGGGTTGAGCCGCTGAGCCACCCGACTCAGAACGTCGACGGTGCCGTCTCCGTGATGCGCGAGGACGTCGTCATGCCCGTGCTGACCGCCGAGCAGGCTCTGGATCAGGCACCGGCAGTGCAGGATCAGCGCTTCCAGGTTCCGCAGATCCTCGCCGATTAACCTGCCTTAGCTTTGTGCCTGGCTGGCACGCCGGAATAACAACACCAACTCCACGCAGCGTACCCACGCTGCCGATGATTACAGCTCAAAGGATTATTGATGACTGAAGCTCAGCGCCTGACGGTCGGGGAGCGTACGGACTCCGACTTCACGACCTGGACCGCCGCCGAACTGGCAGAGAAGATTCACTCGCGGGACATCAGCTCTGTCGAGGTGACCCAGGCTCACCTGGACCGCATTAGCGACGTTGATGGGGAGATCAACGCTTTCATTCACGTCAGCGCCGACGAGGCACTGGCTGCCGCCCACAACGTCGACGCCGCCATCGCCGCTGGTGATACGCCGACCTCGAGCCTGGCCGGTGTGCCGCTCGCGCTGAAGGATGCCTTCGTCACCACCGACGCGCCCACCACCTCCGGTTCGAAGATGCTCGAGGGGTACATGAGCCCCTACGACGCGACGCTGACCCTGCGTCTGCGCAGCGCTGGGATCCCGATCCTGGGTAAGACCAACATGGACGAGTTCGCGATGGGGTCCTCCACCGAGAACTCCGCTTATGGCGTGACCCGCAACCCGTGGGATCTGGAGCGTACCCCGGGTGGCTCCGGCGGTGGCTCCTCCGCCGCGCTGGCTGCGGGCATGGCGCCGCTGGCCATCGGCACCGACACGGGCGGCTCCATCCGCCAGCCGGCTGCACTGACCAACACCGTGGGTGTGAAGCCGACTTACGGCACCGTCTCCCGCTATGGCCTTATCGCCTGCGCC
This sequence comes from Corynebacterium sp. HMSC22B11, assembly GCF_001815965.1. Lineage (NCBI taxonomy): Bacteria > Bacillati > Actinomycetota > Actinomycetes > Mycobacteriales > Corynebacteriaceae > Corynebacterium > Corynebacterium sp. HMSC22B11. The sequence continues at coordinate 62,502 of NZ_KV823515.1, forward strand.
TCCTCCCTGGACCAGGGTGGCCCGGCGGCCCGTACGGTCGAGGACACCGCCCGCCTGCACCAGGTTATTGCCGGCTTCGACCAGAACGACGCCACGTCCTCCCGCCACGAGATCGCCGACGTGGTCGCAGCCGCCAAGCAGGGTGCGAACGGTGACCTAAAGGGCGTGAAGGTCGGTGTGATCAAGCAGTTCCAGCAGGCAGAGGCCCTGCAGGCGGGCGTGCGCGAGCGCTACGAGGCCAACCTGGAGCAGTTGAAGTCCCAGGGCGCGGAGCTCGTGGAGGTCGACTGCCCGAACTTCGACCACGCGCTGAATGCCTACTACCTGATCCAGTTCTCCGAGATCTCCTCCAACCTCGCCCGCTTTGACGGGATGCGTTACGGCCTGCGCGCCGGTGACGACGGCACCCGCAGCGCCGATGAGGTCATGAGCCTGAGTCGCGCGCAGGGCTTTGGTCCGGAGGTGAAGCGCCGCATCATGTTGGGCACCTACGCGCTCTCCGTTGGTTACTACGACGCCTACTACCTGCAGGCACAGCGCGTGCGTAACCTCGTCGCGCAGGACTACGCCAAGGCCTTCGAGCAGGTGGACGTCATCGCCGCGCCGACGACCCCAACCACCGCGTTCAAGCTCGGCGAACTAGTCGACGATCCGCTGCAGATGTACCTCTTCGACCTGTTCACCCTCCCGCTGAACCTCGCCGGTGTCTGCGGCATGTCCGTTCCGGGCGGACTGAGCAGCGATACCCAGCTGCCAACCGGTCTGCAGCTGATGGGCCCGGCCCATGGTGAGGAGAGCATCTACCGCGTCGGCTCCGCCTTTGAGGCAGGCCGCGAGAACTAAGGCTCCTTGAACTAGGCACACCGAGCGGCCCCGCACCCAGATTCGATTTGGGGGCGGGGCCGCTGGCGTACAGTAGACCCTATGGTTACTACGGGTGATGGCTGGGCAATTGGCGTCGATGGCTCCCGCAGGTGGGGGACCCTGGGGGCAGCCGGGCTGTTCCTGTGCGCCCCGGCCGAGGACTCCGCCGAGCCGGTCGTCCTCATGCAGCACCGTGCCTGGTGGACCAACCGCGGGGATACCTGGGCGTTGCCGGGTGGGGCGATCGACCACGGTGAATCCCCCGAGCAGGGCGCGCTGCGCGAGACTCAGGAGGAGACTGGGATCGACCCCGCGGACGTCACCGTCCTGGACACGCTGGTCACCTCTCGCGTCGAGCTGAACCACGTGCTGCGCCGCGAAGCCGTCCTCCCGGAGGAGGAACACCTGTTGGATCCTGTGCGCGCCATGATCGAGCGCGACGGCGATGTCCGCCAGGCACTGCAGGAGCAGCCCATTTACCACCCAGAACACGGGGGACGGGCGGTCTTCGGGCTCGGCGCCAAGTTCTGGTGGGAGGTGCTCGATGAGACCGTGACTGAATGGCGGTATAGCACCGTCATTGCGCGCGCTGAGCACCCGCTGGAGTTCGTCCTCACCGAGGAATCCACGGACCTGCGATGGCAGCCGCTCTCGAAGCTGGAGGAGCTCAACCTCATGCCCGAATTCCGGGCCACGCTGCCGGAGGTGCGGCAGCGGGTGGCGCAGCTCTGGGGCTAAAACAGCTCTTGGACTAAGACACAGAGCCCGCTCCACAACTATTCCCGCCGGAGGCTGGTAACTGACCCGGCCTTCCCGCCCGGCGTGGCCCGGGGAGGGGAGAGCGGACCGGGGAGGTGATTAGATGGTGCCTGTGACTGAGCACAAGTATCCGACCCTCCCGCTGAACAGCGTGGCGGCCTGGCGGGCGCTGACCGCCCTCTGCATCGGTTTCTTCATGATCCTGCTGGATCAATCGATCGTGGCCGTTGCCACCCCGGATCTGCAGGCACAGCTGGACGCCACCTATAACCAGGTCATCTGGGTGACCTCGGTGTACTTGCTCTTCTTCGCCGTCCCGCTGCTGGTCACCGGGCGGCTGGGGGACCGCTACGGGCCGAAGAACGTCTACATCGTGGGCATGGTGATCTTCACGCTGGCCTCACTGGCGTGCAGCTACTCCGCGACGATCGAGTGGCTGATGATCTCCCGGGCGGTGCAGGGGCTCGGCGCCGCACTGCTGACCCCGCAGACCATGTCGGTGATCAACCGGGTCTTTCCGCGAGAGAAGCGGGGTGCGGCCATGGGGGTGTGGGGTGCCGTGGCAGGCCTATCCACCATGATGGGGCCGATCCTGGGAGGGGTCATCACCTCCACGCTCTCGTGGCACTGGATCTTCTTGGTCAACGTTCCCATCGGCATCCTGTCCATCGGAATGGTCGCAGCCTGGGTGCCGCCCTTCGAGCCCACCGATAAGCCCATCGACGGGATCTCGATGGCCCAGTCCATGCTCGCGGTCAGCTGCCTCATTTTCGCGATTCAGCAGGGCGAGACCGTGGCCTGGGCTTGGTGGATCTGGGCCGTGATGGCTGCGGGTATCGCCATCGGCGTGCTCTTCTTCCGCCGCCAGGCCCGGCTCACGCACGGCGCGGAAGGCAAGGATCCGGTCTTGCCCACCACGCTGTTTTCCCGCCGCAGCTTCTCGATGGGAAACCTCGCGATCTTCACGATGGGCTTTGCCACCGCGAGCATGATGCTGCCGCTGATGATGTACTTGCAGCAGGTCCACGGACTCTCCGCGATGACGGCCGTGGCCTATGTGCTGCCCATGTCCGTCCTGGCGCTGCCGCTGTCGCCCTGGATCGGTTGGCTCATCGACCGGAAGGACGCCCGGCCCATCGCCGTGGCCGGTTTCGTGTTCATGATCGCCGGGATTCTCGGGTTGTTTTTCTGCCTTCGCCCGGGAGGATCGGCCGGGGCGATCATCGTGCCCATGCTGCTGATGGGGGCGGGCAACGCTGCCTTCTGGTCGCCCAACTCCGCGATGACGCTGCGGGATTTGCCGCCCCACCTGGCCGGTGCCGGATCGGGGGCATATAACACGATCCGCCAGGTCGGTGCGGTCACCGGCGTGGCCGTGGTGGGCGCCGTCCTCCAGGTGCGCTTGAGCCACTACGGCGACGGTGCGGGGGAGCAGCTTGCTTATGCCTTCGGCCAGTCCTTCCTCCCGATCGCCGCTGCGCTGCTGGTCGGGCTCGTAGCCACGGCCGTCTCGGGAAGTGCTAAGCCAGGACCTGCCCCGCGCAACTAGTGTTGCTGGCGTAAGGCTGCAACGGAAGCACACGTGCCGGTGGCACAGCTCGGGAGGAGAGCTTAAGGATATGCGTATCGCGATTTTGACCAGTGGTGGGGATTGCCCCGGCTTGAATGCAGTGATTCGTGGTGTCGTGCGCACCGCGGGTGCCGCCGGTGTCGAGGTTATTGGCTTCGAGGATGGTTACCAGGGGCTGGTGGAAAACCGCGTGGTCCCGCTCTACGACGACGCCTACATCGACCGCATCATTCGTTACGGCGGCACGATTCTCGGCACTGGTCGGCTGCACCCGGATAAGTTCAAGGCGCAGATCGACACAATCAAGGCCAACCTTGCGGAGCACGAGGTCGACGCGTTGATCCCGATCGGCGGCGACGGCACCCTGCGGGGTGCACAGTTCTTGCACGACAACGGCATCCCGGTCGTCGGCATTCCGCAGACCATCGACAACGACGTCGACGGCATGGATTACACCTTCGGCTTCGACTCCGCCGTCGCCGTGGCCACCGAGGCCATCGACCGCCTGCACACCACGGCGGAGTCCCACAAGCGCGTCATGATCGTTGAGGTCATGGGGCGCCACACCGGTTGGATCGCGCTGCATGCGGGCATGGCCGGTGGTGCCCACGACGTGCTGCTGCCGGAGTTCCCCTTCGACATCGACGAGGTCTGCGCCCGCATGGAGAAGCGCTTCGAGCAGGGCGAGCGCTACGGGATCATCTGCGTGGCAGAAGGCGCGGAACCGAAGGGCGGCAGCCTGGACGGCCAAGGCGACGGGGAAGAGGAGCTCGACGAGTTCGGGCACGTCAAGCTCCAGGGCATGGGCTACCAGGTAGCCCGAGCCGTGGAGAAGCGCCTGGGAGTGGAGGTGCGTTCCTCGGTGCTGGGGCACATGCAGCGCGGCGGGACCCCGACTGCCTTCGACCGGGTGCTGGCCACCCGCTGTGGGGTCAACGCGACCAAGGCAGTGCTGGAAGGCAAGACCGGAAAAGTGGCCGCCCTGCACGGCGAGAAAATCGACCTCATCGACTTCAAGCAGGCCGTCGGGCGGGTGAAGTCCGTGCCGGACTACCGCTACCAAAACCTCCAGGGCCTGCTGGGCTAAAAGCACCCGAGCCGATTACAGATGACCGGTGGCAAAGGTACTAAGATGGGCGCCATGACTGCGCAGTTGTATGACTATTCCGACGATGTGATGGATTTCGACGAAGTGCTGGAGCGCTTCGAACCCGTGATGGGAATGGAGGTCCACGTCGAGCTGTCCACGAACACCAAGATGTTCTCCACCTCGACCGCTGCCTTCGGCGGGGATCCGAATACCCACGTGGACCCGTGCAGCCTGGGTCTGCCGGGCGCATTGCCGGTCGTCAACAAGCAGGGCGTGGAGTGGGCCATCAAGATCGGGCTTGCGCTGAACTGCAAGATCGCGCCGTACTCCCGCTTCGCGCGCAAGAATTACTTCTACCCGGACCAGCCGAAGAACTACCAGATCAGCCAGTACGACGAGCCGATCGCCTACGACGGCTACCTGGACGTCGTCCTCGATGACGGCACCGAGTGGCGCGTCGAGATCGAACGCGCCCACATGGAGGAAGACACCGGAAAGCTGACCCACCTCGGTGGCGCCTCCGGCCGTATTCACGGTGCGACGGCCTCCTTGGTGGACTGCAACCGCGCCGGCGTGCCGCTGATTGAGATCGTCACGAAGCCAATCGAGGGCGCCGGCGAGCGGGCCCCGGAGATCGCCCGCGCCTACGTCACCGCGCTGCGCGACCTGGTCAAGGCTCTTGGCGTGTCCAACGCGCGCATGGACCAGGGCTCCATGCGCGTGGACTCGAACCTCTCCCTGCGCGAGAAGGGCAGCACGGAGTTCGGTACCCGCACCGAGACCAAGAACATCAACTCCCTGCGCTCCGTGGAGCAGGCCGTGCGCTTCGAGATGCAGCGTCACGCCGCGTGCCTTGTCAACGGCGTGGAGATCCAGCAGGAGACCCGCCACTACCAGGAGGATGGCACCACCTCGAAGGGCCGTCCGAAGGAGTCGATGGCGGACTACCGTTACTTCAACGACCCGGACCTGCCGCCGGTCCTCGCGCCGGAGGAGTGGGTCGAGGAGATCCGCGCGACCCTGCCGGAGATGCCGTGGATCCGTCGCGCCCGTATCCAGAAGGAGTGGGGCCTGCCGGATGCGGAGATGCGTGACCTCGTCAACGCTGGCGCGCTCGACCTGATTGTTGAGACCACCGAGGCTGGCGCGGATCCGGCGGATGCCCGCAGCTGGTGGGTGGCCTACCTGGCGCAGAAGGCTAACGAGCAGGGTGTGGAGCTCGAGCAGCTCGACATCACCCCAGCGCAGGTCGCCCGCATCATCGAGCTGGTTAAGGAAGGCAAGCTGACCACCAAGCTCGCCCGCCAGGCCGTGGACGGCGTGCTGGCAGGGGAGGGTGACGTCGACCAGGTGGTCAAGGATCGTGGCCTGGAGGTCGTCCGCGACGACGGAGCGATTGAGGCCGCCGTCGACGAGGCCCTGGCTGCAAACCCGGACATCGTGGAGAAGTACCGCGCGGGCAATAAGAAGGTCACCGGCGCGATCGTCGGTGCGGTGATGAAGGCGACCAAGGGCAAGGCTGACCCGGCTCAGGTCAACAAGCTGATCGCCGAGAAGCTGAACTAGCACCGCACGCGGCCACTGCTCGCGTGCGTGACGCGCGGGCGGTCGCGTAGAAGCCTCCGGGCCCCGAGAAATCGGGCTCGGAGGTTTCTTATTTTCTCTCGCTTTGAGAGGGCGCGGGAATGTAGCGTGTTGGTTATGGAAACTAAGTACCGAGGTCTGAATGTTCCCCTGACTCCGCTGCGGTTCCTAGAGCGCAGCGCCAATATCTTTCCAGAAGCCACGGCCTGCATTGACGGAGTGCGGCGCATCAGCTTCAGGCAGTTCCGAGAGGATGCGGAGGCCTTCGCTCGTGCGTTGCGGGCCCACGGCTTGGGGCTGCACGACCGGGTAGGGGTGCTCGCCCCGAATAGCTACGAGGCTCTGCTGGCGCAGTTTGCCGTGCCTCTCGCTGGGGGAGTGACCGTGCCTATCAACACCCGGCTCGCGGCTGCGGAGGTGGCCTATATCCAAGGTCACGCGGGGTTTAATATCCTCATCGGTGCAGCTGACCTGCTAGCCGGCGTGGTTGAGGAACTGCCAGAAGAACTGCGGCTGTTGGAGATCCCAGAGTTGGACGGCACCCAGCCCGGGAAGTTCCCCTCTTTCGCGGATTTCATCGCGCCCCACAGGGAGGGCGAGGACCTGAGTTATCGGGTGGCCGACGATAATGAGCCCATTGCGATCAACTACACCTCGGGCACGACCGGAAAGCCGAAGGGTGCCGTGTACACACACCGCGGGGCCTACCTCAACGCCATCGGTGAGGTTAACGCGCAAAAATTCGCCAGCGACAGCGTGTATCTGTGGACGCTGCCCATGTTTCACTGCTCAGGCTGGTGTACCGGCTGGGCGACGATGGCAGTTTCGGCAACCCAGGTGGCGCTCCGGGCGGTGCGAGGGCCAGAGATGTGGCGCTTGATCGCAGAAGAGGGGATCACTCACATGTGTGGCGCTCCCGCGGTACTCACCACGTTGGTCGATGATGAGAACAAGCGGCGCGTGAAGAACCTCAGGATCGTGACCGCGGGAGCCCCGCCGAGCCCCACCATCATCACTCGGTGTGAGAATCTCGGCATCGAAGTCACGCACGTTTATGGGCTGACGGAATCCTATGGGCCGTTCACCGTCTGTGAGCCACAGCGCGAGTGGTCGGATATGACTGTCCGGCGTCGCGCGGTGCTCAAGGCCCGGCAGGGCGTTGCAATGATCACCAACGAAGAGGTACTGGTCATCGAGCAAACCGCTGAAGATGATGATTCGATTGTCGAGGTGCCTAGTGACGGTACGACGATGGGCGAAATCGTCATGACTGGCAATGGGGTGATGGCGGGATACTTCGAGAATGAGGAAGCCACCCGCATCGCCTTCCGAGGTGGGTATTTCCACACCGGCGATCTCGGTGTCAAGCATCCCGATGGCTATATCCAGCTGCTGGATCGGGCCAAGGATGTGGTGGTTAGTGGCGGTGAGAACATTTCCACCATCGAGGTGGAGCAGGGCATCGTCAGTTACCCGGACGTCTCCGATTGTGCGGTCATTGGAGTGCCGGACGAGAAATGGGGCGAGAGGCCGCGTGCGTACGTGGTGCTGCGGTCGGAGGCTCGAGGGGATGATCCGGAGGCGATTTCTGAGGCGATCATCGCCCACTGCCGGGTGAATATGGCGGGCTATAAGGTTCCCAAGGATATCGTCATTCTCGACGAGCTGCCCCGGACCTCTACCGGCAAGGTGCGCAAGAGGGAACTGCGTGACGAGGCGTGGCAAGGGCAGGAGGCCAAAATCCACTAACTGCTGCTCGGGGTCCTAAGGTGAGCGTAGGGTCGGCGACCTGTGCAAATATTGAAAATGGCTACCAGTTACGGTAGGTTCGCGGTGTGCAGAAACGTCGTCTTAGCTCGCCGGCGGTAGCAATCGCCATCGCGGCGGTTCTGGCGGCAGTCCTCTTTATCGCAGCGCTCGCCATCGGGCCGGTCACCATCGCGTTGCCGGATGTGCTGGCCAGCGTCTGGGCACAGATCACTGGGCGCGGAGAGATCGCCCGGCAGGATCCGGCGCTGGGGAGCGCTTATAACGTCGTGGCGACCATCCGCCTGCCTCGCGCAATCATCGCCGCTCTCGTGGGCGCGGCCCTGGCCGTGGCCGGAACCGTGATGCAGGCGATCTTCCGCAACCCGCTGGCAGACCCGGGCATCATCGGTGTGTCCGCCGGGGCGGCGAGTGCCGCGGTGCTGGCCATCGTCACCGGATTCAGCGCGGTGGCCGCCTGGGCGCTGCCGGCCTCGGCTTTCCTCGGCGCGCTGGGGGCGGTGGCCATCGTGCAGCTGGCCGCGGCGATGCGCGGGGGAGGGCCGGCCACCCTCGTGCTCGTCGGTATTGCGCTCAGCGCGTTTTTGGGTGCGGTCACCGCGGCTGCGATCGCCAACGCCCCCTCGGACTCGGATATCCGCGGCGTGGCGTTCTGGCTCAACGGCGATCTTGTCGCCCGCACCTGGGAGCACGTCGCCATCGCGAGCCTGCCCATTGTGCTCGGCATTGTGCTTCTGTTGTTCTTTAGCCGGGACCTCAACATCCTGCTGATGGGAGACCAGGCTGCCCGTACCACGGGAGTGAATGTGCGCCGGGTTCGCGTTGTCACACTCACGGTTGCTGCATTGATCACCGCGTCGGCGGTGGCGGTCTCCGGTGTGATCGGCTTCGTGGGGCTCGTGGTGCCGCACCTCATCCGCCTGATCATCGGCCCGAATCACAAGTCCTTGCTGCCCACCGCTGCGCTGGCCGGTGCGGCCTTTCTGCTGGCAGCAGACACGATCGCCCGCATGCTCTTCGCCCCAGTCACGCTGCAGACCGGAACGGTCGTGGCCTTCATCGGTTCGCCGATCTTCCTCTGGCTGCTGCTGCGTGGCCGTCGTCCGGCGGGGTGGTCGGCATGATCGACGCCCGCATCACCGTCCCCGGCATTCTTTCCGACGTCGCCTTCTCGGCCGAACAGGGCCAGGTCACCGGAATCATCGGCCCCAACGGGGCCGGCAAGTCGACGCTGCTGCGCGGGGTCTGGCTGGATGCTGGAATCTCCGACCGGCAGCGTGCCCGGCAGATGGCGGTCGTTCCCCAGGACACGACGATGAGCTTCGACTTCTCCGTCGCCGAGGTCGTCCAGTTCGGACGCCACCCCCACGTGTCCCGGTTCCAACAGTTCACGGATTCCGACCGCCAGATCGTGGAAGACTCGCTGGCGAGGGTGGGGATCGAGCACCTGAGGGAGAAATCGGTTAACCAGATTTCTGGTGGCGAGCGCCAGCTCGTTCATGTCGCACGCGCGATCGCGCAGGACACCCCGGTTCTGCTGTGCGACGAGCCCACCAGCGCGCTCGACCTTAAACACCAGGTGCGGGTGCTCAACCTCCTGAGGGAACAGGCACAGGACGAAAAGACCGTGGTGGTCGTCCTACACGATCTGACTCTGGCGGCGCGGTACTGCGACCGGCTCGTCCTCATGGCGGAGCGGAACGTGGCTGCCACGGGGCCGCCTGAGTCGGTGCTTTCCCCGGAGCTGGTATCCGATGTCTACGGCGTCCCGGTGGACATTAGGCCGGACCCGGTGACGGAGAGCCTGCGAGTCACCCCGCTGTGACACCCCGGTGTGACACCGCGTGGCGGCGGGTTGGCCGCTGCTTCCGGATGCGCCGTAAAACCCGAATCCCACGGTGGCGGAGCGCTGAAACGCTACGCCCCGAGACCCAAGACAAAAGACTTTAAGGATGAGAATGACTACTGCCCGTAAGCGCTGGCGCCACGCGCTCGTCGCGCTGACCCTCCCGCTGTTCACTTTCGCCGCGGCCTGCTCCCCGGCCGAGGACGACGGCGCTGCGCAAGCTACGCAGAGTGCGGAGGAAAGCCGCAGCGCGGAGTCCACCGAGTCCGGAGAGGCGGTAACCAAGCCGCAGCGCATCGCCTCCTTGTCCTCCGATGCGACCAGCGTGCTCGCGGAGCTCGTCGATCACGAGCGCATCGTGGCATCCCCGGCGACCCCTGGCAGCAAGCCGGTTGGCGAGACCGCGCTTCCCGATGGGGTGCACGCCGACCCGGAGCAGGTGCTGGCGCTCAACCCGGATCTGGTCGTGCTTACCGAGCGGCACGGCTCCGAGGGCTCCGCCGCGGATTTGCTCGACAATAGCGGGGTGAAGATTCACACCTTCAAGGACTCCGACTGGAGCTCCATCGACAGCCTCATGAAGAGCATGACCACCCTCGGCGAGCTGACCGGCGAGCAGGACAAGGCCCAGGAGCTGAGCGCGAAGATCGGCGAGCGACGCGATGAGATCGTGGGGTCGCTGGACAAGGAAGCCAAGCCCCGCGTCCTGCTGCTCATGGCTCGCGGCGGCAAGAAGATGATCATGGCGCCGTCCACGATGGCCAGCGGCCTGGTGAAGGAGGCCGGTGGCGAGCTGATCTCCGAGGCTGAGGGCATGCGGGGTGCGGCACCGGCAGACCCGGAGCGCATCGCCGCGCTTGCTCCGGACGTCATCCTCGTCGAAGACTTCCGCGGGCAGGGCAAGGAGGCCTTCGCGGATCTTCTGGACCAGCCGGCGATCGCCGAGCTGGGCGCACGGGTGGAGCTGATTTCCCCGGCAACCACCGGTGCCTCCGCGGGTTCGAAGATCACCGAGGGGCTGGAGGACGTCGCCGAGAAGATCGGCACCAAGCGTTAGTGCCGAAGCGTAACTAACGAACCGCCGGGTTAGGTGAAGGCCCCGGCCTCGTCGCCGTCTAGCAGGTCCTCCCCTTGGGGAGCGCCCGGGGCGGTGCCCTCGCCGAACGGGCTGCCCGGGAGCTCCTCGCGGCCGTGCTCGGTGTAGAAGATCTCCGGGTTTGGGCCGACCGGGACCACTCCGGTGGGGTTGATGTCCGTGTGTACCAGGAAGTAGTGGTCCTTGATCTGCTGGAAGTTCGTGCTGTCGCCGAAGCCCGGTGTCTGGAAGAGATCCCGCAGGTAGCCCCACAGGTTCGGCATCTCCGAGATCTTGTTTCGATTGCACTTGAAGTGGTTGTGATACACCATGTCAAAGCGAATCAGGGTGGGGTAGAGGTAGACATCCGCCAGCGTGATGTGATCGCCGACCAGGTAGCGGCGGCTGCTCAGTCGTTCCTCCAGCCAGTCGAGGGTGCTGAAGAGTTCGTTGAAAGCCTTCTCGTAGGCCTCCTGCGAACCGGTGAACCCTGCGCGGTAGACGCCGTTGTTGACGGTGCGGAAGACGCGCTCGTTGATCTCGTCGATCTCCGCGCGCAATGCCTCCGGGTAGAGGTCCGGGGCTCCGGGGCGCTGATAATCGGTCCACTGGGTGGCGAGGTCCTCGACGATGCTGAAGAAGTCGTTGCTGACCACGGACTTCGACGCGACGTCCACCATCGCCGGCACGGTGATCCCGCGAGGGTAGTCCCGGTAGCGGTTGAAGTAAGCGTCGCGGAGCTTGCCGATCTTCAGCACGGGGTCGACGGAGTCCTCGTTGAGGTCGAAAGTCCAGGACTTCCAGTCGTGGGTGGGGCCGGTCAGTCCCAGGGAGATCACGTCCTCCAGCCCCATCAAGCGCCGGGTGATCACCGCGCGGTGTGCCCACGGGCAGGCGCGTGCTGCGATCAGTCGGTAGGCATTGGGCTTCACCGGCCAGGCCCGCCCTTTGCCGGAGGCGGTGGTGCTGGTGTCGAAATTTTCGACGACCTTGACGATGCGGTCGTCGATGTAGTTCATGTCGCGGTCGAATTCGCCACCCGATTCAACGTAAGCCATATCCCTCACTGTCCTCTATTTTTGCGTGCTCTGTTGGAGGCCTGAGCCGGTAGGCCCTCCTCCATTATTGATGATATGTCACCAAAAGTCGGTCGCTTGGGGGTTCAGCTGCCCTGAACTGCGGGTTTCATAACTCCATCCCCGGGAAATTGCTCGATTGGGCGGATGCAGTGTTCTCCGACACTCCGCGTCTGTTCGGTCTGTTCCTGGGGAAACTCGTTTAGGCTGGGGACATGACTGACGCATCGAATAATGGCAAGAAGCCCCAGAAGGGGGCGCTTGGAGGTTCGCCCTTCGGGCACAGCGACCGCGCATCGGAACCGTACGCCGATATCGATGTGCCAGATTACGAGGGCGCAACCCCGGAGCCGGCCACCAAAGACGCCCCGAAGGCGCCGGGCGCCCCGAAGGCTCCGGCTGCTCCAGCAGCGAAGGCTACGAAGAGTGGCGCTGCCCCCGCAGATAAGAAGCCGGCTGCGAAGGTTACCCCCACCGCGAAGGCTGCGGCCAAGCCCAAGGCGAAGTCGAGTGACGACAAGTCCCCAGCCTCCGCTCAGGCGAAGTCTGCCAAGGGCGATGCCCCGAAGGCAGCAGCCAAGGCGGCTGGTCCGCAGCCTGCCGAGGCTAAGAAGGCCGACACCGCAGCGGCTGACGCTAAGGCCCCGGCCAAGGGCAAGGACGCAGCGGAGCGGACTGACACCGCAGGAGTGGCAGAGCGGGGGACCGCGGAGCAGAGCCGTCCGCGCGATATTTATGCGCTCGCGGGCCGCGCCCGCCCCCAGCGCATCGAGGCACCCGCGCCGGAACCAGCTCCCGAGGCTGAGTCCGCGCCGGCAGCCGATGTTCCGAAAACCGATGGTGAGCAGCCCGCCGCCGAGGAGCAGCGCACTGAGGTGCTCGACCTCTCTGGCGCTGGTGCGGGCACGGGCTCTCAGGGCACGGGTTCGCAGGGCACAGTGGCGCAGCAGCAGTCCCAGCCGCAGACCGGCACGAACACCGTAGCGCTCGGCGCTGGGGCGGCCGGGGCAGGGGCCGCGGGAGCCGCCGGCGGGTACGCCGCTGGCGTCGGCGCTCCGAAGAACGACGCCGACACCGCCGCGCAAGGCTACCCCGCGCAGCCGGGCGAAGCTCACCCCCAGGGCGCCTTCGACGCGGACGCGCAGTGGGATCCGAACGCGCAGCCGGTCGGTCCTGAGGGCGAGGTTGCCTACGGGCCTGACGGCCAGCCGCTTGCTCCGATCGCCGAGCCAGTGGAGACCCGCCGCGGTACCCAGTCCCTCGGCCTGGCCATCCTGCGCATCGTCGCGGGCGCGGTGCTGCTGATCTCCGGCCTGCAGACCCTCTTTGGCTTTGCCGGGGATCCGGGCATCAGCGCCCTCGAAAGCCGACTTAGTTTCTTCAGCGGATCTGGGGTGCTCGCCGTCGCTATCCCCGCCGCCGAGGTCATCGCCGGTGGGCTGCTGATCCTGGGTCTGCTCACGCCGTTCGCCGCCGCCCTCGCCTTCGTGGTCTCGGCCTTCATAGCGACCTTCCACCTTTCCGGCCACCAGGGATCGCTGTGGCCCTACGGGCTGAACCCGGTGATCCACCAGTGGGCGCTCTACGCGCTGATCAGCCTCAGCCTGATCTTCACGGGCCCTGGCGGGGCATCCCTGGATCGCTCCCGTAGCTGGGCGACCCGACCGCTAGCCTCCTCCTGGATCTTTGCGGTCCTGGGTATCGCCGGTTTCGCCGCGCTCTGGCTGCTCACGGGCGGTCGTAACCCCTTCTAAACTTCGCGGTACGGCGCGTTCAAGCGCCAGCGAAAACAGAACCCGAGCCCACCACCAGGGGCTCGGGTTTTCTTATGTCTTTGGGCAGGCCTTGGGTTTTCAGGCTCAGCGCAATCCGGCTCGATCGGCCAGAACCTGGGCCGTCACCGAGCGGGAATCCGGCTGCATACCCTGCTGAGCGACCGCCGCCGGCGTCCCGGTGGCCAGGATCTGGCCCCCCTCGTCTCCGGCTCCCGGACCGACGTCGATGACGTGGTCTGCCTGCGCGACCACCCGGAGGTCGTGCTCGACGACGACCACCGTCGCGCCGTCGTCGACCAGGCGACGCAGCTGGGCAAGCAGCAGGTCCACATCCGCTGGATGCAGCCCCGTCGTCGGCTCGTCCAGGAGGTACAGGCTGTGCTTATGGCTGGAACCCCGCTGCATCTCGGAGGCCAACTTGATGCGCTGTGCCTCGCCACCTGAGAGCTCCGGGGAACCTTGCCCCAGCCGCAGGTAGCCCAGGCCGAGGGCGTGCAGGAATTCGACGGAGCGCAGAATCCTCGGCTCCTCGGCGAAGACCTCCAGCGCCTCGTCCACGGTCAGCGCCAAGATATCGGCGATGCTGCGGCCGTTCCACTGCACCTCAAGGATCTCTGGCTTATAGCGCTTGCCGTGGCAGGCCGGGCAGGTGGTGTACGTGCCGGGCAGGAAAACCAGCTCGACCTCGATGCTGCCCGCGCCATCGCACTCCGGGCAGCGGCCCTTTTTGGTGTTATAAGAAAAGTCCGACACTGACATGCCCCGCCGCTTCGCCTCTGGGGTCGCGGCGAAGAGCCTGCGGACGTGATCGAACAGCCCCGTGTAGGTCGCGACGGTAGAACGCACCGTGCGTCCAATCGGCTTCTGGGTGATGTGCACCAACCGGCGGATCTTATCGACCCCCGTGGCGCTATCCACGCGGAAATCCCCGTGAGCGTCGGTACTTGCCGTGACCTCAGCATCCGGGTCCTCGTCCGAGACCTCGTCGGCGCCGACTACCTGCTTGGCCGAGCGGGACACCACGTCGGCCAGAACCCCGATGACCAGGGTGGACTTGCCGGAGCCGGACACTCCCGTGACCGCGGTCAGCGCCCCCAGCGGAAAGTCCACGTCGGCCCCGTCGAAGGCACGTGCGTGCACGCCACGAAGTCCGATCGCTTCACCGGTGCCGGCCGGAGTGTCCGTCAGCTCGGGGAAGTCCTCGTTCAGCGCGGTGGCTGTGGGGGAGCCCAGCTGGTCGGCGCGGGCGCGGAACTCGTCAGTAGGGCCGGAGAACACCAGCTGCCCGCCGCGCTCACCAGCACGAGGCCCGATGTCCACGACCCAAGCGCAGCCGGCCACCAGAGACATATCGTGCTCCACCAGAAGCACCGAGTTCCCAGCAGTGATGAAGCGCTGCAGCAGCTCAGAGACCGCCTTCCGCTCCACCACGTGTAGACCGGCCGAGGGCTCGTCCAGCACGTAGGTCGTTCCGAACAGGCTCGAGTTCAACTGGGAGGCCAGCCGCAGGCGCTGGTGCTCGCCCGCAGACAAGCTGCGTGCCGGGCGGGAGAGGCTTAAGTGCCCCAGCCCCAGCTCGATTGCGGCGCGCACCGTGGGCAGCACCTGATCCAGCAACAGTTCCTCGGCCTCGTCGTGCTCGGTCCACTGCTGCTTGGCGATACCCGCCAAGTGCTGGAGGCGATCCTCCAGCACAGCAAGAACATCCTTCAACGCCAGGCCATTGAACTCGTCGATGGCATAACCGGCATAGGTGACCTGCAGGGTATCCGGCTGAAAGCCGCGGCCCTGACACGTCGGGCACGTCGATGAGTGCATGAAGGAGAGCACCCGGCGGCGGTTCTTATCCGACTCCGTCTCCGCCAGGGTGTCGTTGAGGTAGGTGGCAACCGAGCGCCACTTTCCCTTGTAGGAACCGTGCACGGCGTTCTCATCCCGCACCGGGTGGACGGTGACCACGGGCTGCTCATCGGTGAACAGGATCCAGTCGCGGTCCTCCTGCGGAATATCCCGCCACGGGATATCCAGCGGGTAGCCGAGAGTTCCCAGGATGTCCCGGAAGTTCTTGCCCAACCACGCTCCCGGCCACGCGGCGATCGCACCATCCCAGATGGACAGGCTGGGATCCGGCACCATCGACTCTTCTGTCGGCCGGTGCACGGTGCCGGTGCCCTGGCACTCGGGGCACATGCCGGCGGTGGTGTTGGGGGAGAAGGCGTCCGAATCGAGCCTGCCGTACTCCAACCGCTCGCGCATGCCGTCCGGGTAGCTGCCGGAGCGGGAGAAGAGCAGCCGAATACTATTCGACATATTCGAGATCGTGCCCACCGAGGAGCGCGCCCCACCCAGGGTGGTGGACTGCTGCAGCGCCACCGTCGGCGGCAGCCCCGTGACAGATCCCACGCGCGGGTTGACCGCGCCACCAATGAGACGGCGTGCGAAGGGGGAGACGGACTCCAGGTAGCGGCGCTGCGCCTCCCCGTGGATGGTGCCGAAGGCCAGGCTGGACTTGCCCGAACCCGACACGCCGGTGACCGCCACGAGGGTGTCCCGGGGCAGGTCGACGTCGATGTGCTTCAGGTTGTGCAGGTGCGCATCGCGCACCCGGATCATCGGATCGTGACCCGCGCGCTCCGTCGTGTGCGGAGCCGGGGACCCGGAGGAGGCCTGAGCCATGGTGGCTACTTCACCTCGCGAACTGCGCCCTTATCGGCGGAGGTTGCCATCGCCGCATAGGCGCGCAGGGCCTTGGTCACCCGGCGCTTGCGGGTGGTGGGCTGCCACGGGGTGTCGGAGGCGTCCATCTGGCCGCGACGGCGCGCGATCTCGTCTTCGGAGATCTGCAGCTCCAGCGTGCGGTTGTGGACGTCGATGAGGATCGGGTCGCCGTCCTCGACCAGGCCGATCAGCCCGCCGTGGGCAGCCTCAGGGGAGATGTGGCCGACCGAGATGCCGGAGGAACCGCCGGAGAAGCGGCCGTCCGTGATCAGCGCGCACTCGCGACCCAGCCCGGAGCCCTTCAGGAAGGCGGTCGGGTGCAGCATCTCCTGCATACCCGGACCACCGGCTGGGCCCTCGTAGCGGACGACGATGCAGTCGCCTGGGGAAACCTTCTTATCCAGGATCACCCGCACCGCGTCCTCCTGGGATTCGACGACGAGGGCCTTGCCCTCGAAGTGCCACAGCTCCTCGTCGATGCCGGCCGCCTTGATGATGGCGCCGTCCTCGGCGAGGTTGCCTCGCAGCACCACCAGGCCGCCGTCGGCGGTGTAGGCGTGCTCGACGTCGCGGATGCAGCCCGCAGTCGCATCGGTGTCCAGGGAGGACCAGCGGTTCTCGGTGGAGAAGGCCTCGGTGGTGCGCACCCCGCCCGGAGCGGCGTGGAAGAGGTCGATGGCGGCATCGCTCGGGTTCTTTGCGCGGATGTCCCAGGCCTCCAACCATTCGGAGAGGCTGCTTGCATGCACGGTGTGGACGTCCTCATTGAGCTTGCCGCCACGCCACAGCTCACCCAGGATCGCGGGGATACCGCCGGCGCGGTGGACGTCCTCCATGTGGAAGTCGGAGTTCGGGGAGACCTTGGACAGGCAAGGCACCTCGCGGGAGAGATCGTCGATGTCCTGCAGGGTGAAGTCCACCTCGCCCTCCTGGGCGGCGGCGAGGATATGCAGCACGGTGTTCGTGGACCCACCCATCGCCATGTCCAGCGCCATTGCGTTCTGGAAGGCGTGCTTGGTCGCGATATTGCGTGGCAGGACGGACTCGTCGCCCTCGCCGTAGTAGCGGCGGCACAGGTCGACGATGGTGTGGCCGGCCTGGGTGAACAGGCGGCGGCGGTACTCGTGGGTCGCCAAGGTGGAGCCGTTGCCCGGCAGGGACAGGCCCAGCGCCTCGGTGAGGCAGTTCATGGAGTTGGCGGTGAACATACCGGAGCAGGAACCGCAGGTCGGGCACGCTGCGGACTCGACGTCCAGCAGGCCCTGGGCGTCGACCTTGTCGGATGCGGAGGCGGAGATCGCGGTGATCAGGTCCGTCGGGGCCTGGACCACGCCGTCGACGGCGACGGCCTTGCCGGCCTCCATCGGGCCACCCGAGACGAAGACGACCGGGATGTTCAACCGCATCGCGGCGTTCAGCATGCCCGGGGTGATCTTGTCGCAGTTCGAGATGCACACCAGGGCGTCCGCGGCGTGCCCGTTGACCATGTACTCCACGCTGTCGGAGATGATCTCGCGGGAGGGCAGGGAGTAGAGCATTCCGGCATGACCCATCGCGATGCCATCGTCGACCGCGATGGTGTTGAATTCGCGTGCCACACCGCCGGCCTCCTCGATGGCCTCAGCGACGATGTCGCCGACGTCCTTGAGGTGGACGTGACCCGGAACGAACTGGGTATAGGAGTTCGCGATGGCGATGATCGGCTTGTGGAAATCATCATCCGTCATGCCCGTCGCGCGCCACAGCGCACGGGCACCTGCAGCGTTGCGGCCCTGCGTCGTGACGTCGGAGCGCAGCGGGATCGAGGCTCCGAAAGAAGTGGTGTTGTCCTGAGATGTCATTGTCGAAGTGCTCTCTTCAATATCTCTATGGGTGAAAGTGGCTATCCGGCCCCGTACGGTCCCTGGAAGCGGGTAACGCGAGGCCGGCGTTGTGTTCTTTAGTTATCGCGAGCGCGCTCGGGGTTGCTGCTGGCACCCGGATTCTCGGCGTTCCCTGGGGAGGCGGCGGAATCCGCATCAGATGCTGGCTCGGCCGTGGGGTGCTCGGCCTCGTACTCCGCGCGACGCTGCTTCTCGTACTCAGCGTAATCCTCGGAGTCCATCAGCACAGCCGAACCATCGCGGTTGACGACCTGCACCTTGTTGTGAATGTCCAGGCACGCCGGGGTGAGGGGGTCCGGGATGCGGCCTGCGGTGGCCTCGGCGAGGGCAGGGAGGCTGTTGAAGGTGATGCCAGGCAGCCAGAATTGCGAGTCATCTGTGGCAGCGGCGTAGGCCTTGCCCGCCTTGTTGAAACGGATGCCCTGGAAGTCCTGCCACGTCACGGTCTTGGACGGTCGGATCAGAGGCTTGGCCGTAATGCCCTTGCCATCCACGCGGGTCCCTGCCTTGATGACCCACGCGATGAACAGCAGCGGGATTAGGGGGATCCAGAAGAAGGCCGAGACGTTGTATCCGGTGAAGATGAGGCTAATCAGGAACATGACGAAGCCGACCAGGATGTTTTCCCGGCTCGGGTGGAAAGTCTGGGGGCGCACCGCCGGCCGACCGTGGTTGTGGTCGGGGCGGGGCTTATTCGTGGGGGTGTTGTCCTGGGCGCTCATGTGAGCCATTTAACCAGGTGCCCGGGGTGGGGTTTAAATCCCTTTTCCTTCGCTATGGGCTCTCAGAGTGATCGCGTTAGAAGCCCCCGGTGTCCTCACCGGAGTCTCCCGTGCCAGTCCCGGAGTCTGCACCAGCGGTTGCCGGTGCCTCGGCACCGCGATTCCCGCCAGGCTGCTGGTTTTGATTCTGATTCTGGTTTTGCGACTGCGGCTGCGGTGTCCGATTCTGCTGCCTGCGCTGCGGCTCGTTGGCGTTCGGCTCCTGCGTGGAGCGGGGCTCCGGGCTGTCCGCCTGGCCAGTCTGTTGGGGCTGCTGCCCCTCTTGCTCCGGGGAGTCCTGGGTTGCGGGCTGCGTCGGCTCCGGCGCAGGCGTTTCGGTCTGTTCGCTGGTCTTCGCCGGCCGGTCGCTCCAATAAGCGGGGTTGAGCACGCCGGCGCGGCCGTCGTCCGGATTAGAGGACGCTGCGGCCAGCAGCCCCAGGACCACGAGTGAGATGAGCAGCAGGGTGGTGGAGACCCTGGTTCGGCCACCGAAGGTCAGCCAGCGTTGGAAGCGTGAGCTGTAGTCATATCGCTTGAATACGCCGGAATCGAGGTCTTCCTCGTCATCGTCCTCGGTGCCGACGATGAGCGCGCCATCGGAGGCTGCCCCCGGACCGTCGTCCTTGGACCGGATGATCGCGACCTCTTCCGCAGGGTCCAGTGGGGTGTCGGAACCTTCGTCATCGGACGGACGAGACCTATCCGTGCTGTGGACACCGTCGCGGAACGAGCCCTGCGAAGAAGCGCTTGCTTCTTGCCGGGTGGCGAACACGGTTGTGGGGGCGGAGTCGTCCGCTGACGTGTTCGGGGCTACTCCCGGCGCCGTGCCGCGTGGGGCGGAAGCGCCGGGGCTTTCTTCCGAGCCGAAGGGCGAGACGGGAACGGTTTCCATGCGCTCCCAGAAGGTATTCAGCATGGCGGAGCGGATGGCGCGCTCCACGGCCCACTGCTTCGCAGGGACGACGTCGACGGTGACGCGGAAGGTCACTGCCCACGGCTGACCGGCAGCCTGGGGTTGGACGACGGCGATGGCGGGCATGACGTCGACGTCGCCGGTGACATTGGGCTTGACGCCAGGGGCGGACACGGCGCGCTTCGTTGCCTTTTCGACCTGTGAGACCAGGTGGTCGATGTTTTCGCCGGGGCGCAGCGGGATGTCCATCTCGACGAAGGCGCGGGACCAGTCCTGGGAGAAGTTGGTGATCGCGCCGACCTTGCCGTTGGGGACGGTCACCATCTCGCCGCTGGCGGTGCGCAGCTTCGTGGCGCGGAGGGTGAGCGCGACGACGGTGCCTTCCACCGAGTTATTCGTGCCCTCGAAACTCACATAGTCGCCGACGCCGAACTGGCGCTCGGTGATGATGAAGACACCGGAGAGGAAGTCCCCGATGATGTTCTGCGCGCCGAAACCAATCGCGGCGGAAACGACTGTGGCGGGGACGGCAGCCGAGGCGGCCGGTACGCCGAGCAGGGTGAGGGCGCGGATGGCGATGATGAAGTAGACCACCGCTTCGACGAGGTACACCAGCGCGCCGGCAAGGGCGAGCGTGGACTTCGTGGACTCCTCATCGGCATCTAGCCGCTGGGCGACGACGCGGACGCACAGTCTGCCGACTCGCGGTATCAGGACCGCCAGGACCGCTAGTGCGGCCAGCGGCAAGCCGGGATGGATGAGCCACTCCCAGGCCTTGATCGCGTAATGCGTGAGGTAATAAGTCGATGCTTGCATAGCGAACAACCCTAGTAAGGCAGCCTGTGACCTCGCCGGGTCTCTGCTGATAATTCAAGCAGCATCTTGGCCGCGGAAAGGGGGCGCGTTTGCTGCGTATCAGGGATAGTTTTCGGGCGTGGGGAACCGCACGTGGTCAGTCACTCTATGGGAATAAACATTTCAACCATTGGGAACATGCAGGTCGCGACATTTGCCATCCGGGGTTCATATTGTTAGTATCATCACAATGCTTAGCCCGCCGGTCTCCGAGCTCTGGGGAAATGCGGCAGGTTGCAGCGTTCTTGTTTTTGTTCCCGATGAAGTAGAAGCGAGTAACAATCTCGCGTGCCGAGCAAGGAGCGATTGAAACCGTGAACAACACTTCACGCTCACAGCCCACGCCCGCCACGGTCGCTGCGGCTAGCCGCGGCGTCGCGCAGGCCCGCAAGCCCGAGCGCATTAACGGCGCCGAGGCGATCGTGCGTTCCCTTGAAGAGCTGGGGGCCGGCGTGGTCTTCGGGCTCCCGGGTGGCGCTGTCCTCCCGCTGTATGAGGCCCTGTATGGCTCCGAAAAGCTCCGCCACGTTCTTGTGCGCCACGAGCAGGGGGCCGGCCATGCCGCCACGGGCTACGCCCAGGTCACCGGTGAGGTTGGCGTGTGTATCGCTACCTCCGGCCCGGGTGCGACGAACCTGGTCACCCCGATCGCGGATGCCAACATGGATTCCGTGCCGCTCGTGGCGATTACTGGCCAGGTAGGCAAGGGGCTGCTGGGCACCGATGCCTTCCAGGAGGCCGATATTCGGGGCGTGACCATGCCGATTACGAAGCACAACTTCATGGTGACCCGACCAGAGGATATTCCTGCGGCGATGGCGGAGGCGTTCCACCTGGCATCCACCGGGCGCCCGGGTGCGGTGCTGGTTGATGTGCCGAAAGATGTGCAGAATGCCGAGCTGGACTTCGTCTGGCCACCGCAGTTCGACCTGCCGGGCTACCACCCGGTCACCACGCCCCACGGTCGTCAGGTTGAGGAGGCCGTGCGCCTCATTAGTGAGGCCAAGCGCCCGGTGCTCTACATCGGCGGGGGCGTCATCAAGTCCGAGGCGCACAAGGAGCTGCGCACCTTCGCCGAGGCCAATGACATCCCGGTGGTCACCACCCTGATGGCGCTCGGTGCCTTCCCGGAGTCTCACGAGCTGCACATGGGCATGCCGGGTATGCACGGTTCCGTGCCCGCAGTGGCCGCCCTCCAGCGCTCCGACCTGCTCATCGCCATCGGTACTCGCTTCGACGACCGTGTGACAGGCAAGCTGGAGAGCTTTGCCCCGAACGCCAAGGTCATCCACGCGGATATCGACCCTGCGGAAATCGGCAAGATTCGCGAGGTCCACGTGCCGATCGTCGGTGACGCCAAGGAGGTCCTCGCGGCGCTACACAAGGCGATCGATACCCACGGTCTGCCTCGTCCGGACACCACCGAGTGGCGTGAGTACCTGGGGGAGATGCAGGAGCACTTCCCGCGCGGCTACGAGCACACCCCGAACGAGAAGATGGCCCCGCAGTTCGTCATCGAGACCCTGTCCAAGGAGGTCGGTCCCGACGCGATTTACTGCGCCGGTGTCGGTCAGCACCAGATGTGGTCCGCACAGTTCCTCGACTTCGAGCACCCGCGCACCTGGCTGAACTCCGGCGGCCTCGGCACCATGGGCTACGCGGTGCCGGCGGCCATGGGGGCCAAGGCTGGCGCGCCGGATAAGGAAGTTTGGGCCATCGATGGTGACGGCTGCTTCCAGATGACAAACCAGGAGCTCGTCACCTGTGCGGTCGAGGGCTTCCCGATCAAGATCGCGCTGATCAACAACGGCAACCTCGGGATGGTGCGCCAGTGGCAGACCCTGTTCTACGACGGGCACTACTCGCACACCAACCTCAAGCCCAAGGAGGCCTACCTCCCGGACTTCCTGCAGCTCGCGGAGTCCATGGGCTGCGCCGCCTTCCGCGTGGAGAAGGAGGAGGACGTCCTCCCGACCATTAAGAAGGCACGCGAAATCAATGACCGCCCGGTCGTGATCGACTTCATCGTCGGGGAGGATGCCCAGGTGTGGCCGATGGTTCCGGCCGGCACCTCCAACGACGAGGTGCAGTATGCGCGTGATCTGCGCCCGCTTTTCGACGACGAGGAATCGGCAGCGGAGACCCCGGCCGAGATCCACGAGACCATGCAGGAATTTCAGGACACCGAAGTCGACAACATCGACGCCCAGGAAGGGGAACAGAACTAATGTCCAACCTTCACACTCTGTCGGTCCTGACTCAGGACGAGGACGGCATCATCTCCCGCATCTCCGGAATGTTCACCCGGCGTGCGTTCAATATCGTCTCCATTAGCTCGGGGCGCACTGAGGTCGACGGCGTCAATCGCATCACGCTCGTCGTCGAGGGCGAGGAGATCGTTGTCGAGCAGATCACGAAGCAGCTGAACAAGCTGGTTCCGGTGCTCAAGGTCTCGCGTCAGGATCCGGAAACCACGGTGCAGCGGGGTCTGCTGCTGGTCAAGGTCGCTGCCGGCAATAGCAACCGCACCCAGGTTGTCGAGGCGGCGAAGCTCTTCCGTGCGCACGTTGTGGACGTCAGCCCGGACTCGCTGATTATCGAGGCCACGGGCACTCCGTCCAAGCTGCAGGCGCTGCTGGATGTTCTGGAGCCCTTCGGTATTCGCGAGCTCATTGAGTCTTCCGTGACTGCGATGTCCCGCGGTCCGCGATCGATGGCGCCGAGCCGTTAAACCGGGGGCACCCGCCCGGGTAAAATTTCATAGAATGGTAAATTTCATCTCAAAGAGTGAAATTTCTGTTATAATCTAAACATGCTCATCGATAGCCAGCCGCGGGCAGACGCGGCTGGCGAGAAAGGTTGAAACCTCATGGCAATTGATGTTTTTTACGACGACGACGCTGACCTGTCGATCATCCAGGGTCGCAAGGTTGCGATCATTGGCTACGGCTCCCAGGGGCACGCTCACGCGCAGAACCTCCGCGAGTCCGGCGTAGAGATTGCCATCGGCCTGCGCGAGGGCTCCAAGTCCCGCGAGAAGGCTGAAGAGGCCGGCTTCAAGGTCCTGAACAACGCCGAGGCCAGCGAGTGGGCAGACGTCATCATGCTGCTCGCCCCGGATACCTCCCAGGCACAGATCTACGAAAACGACATCGCCCCGAACCTGAAGGACGGCGACGCCCTGTTCTTCGGTCACGGCCTGAACATTCACTTCGGCATGATCAAGCCGGAGGACAACATCACCATCGGCATGGTCGCACCGAAGGGGCCGGGCCACCTGGTGCGCCGTCAGTACGTCGACGGTAAGGGTGTTCCGTGCCTGATCGCCGTCGAGCAGGACCCGAAGGGTAACGGCCGCGACCTGGCTCTGTCCTACGCTGCGGCAATCGGCGGCGGCCGCGCGGGCGTCATCCCGACCACCTTCGAGGCAGAGACCGTCACCGACCTCTTCGGTGAGCAGGCCGTCCTGTGCGGTGGTACCGAGGAGCTCATCAAGACCGGCTTCGAGGTTCTGGTCGAGGCTGGCTACGAGCCAGAGATGGCTTACTTCGAGTGCCTGCACGAGCTGAAGCTGATCGTCGACCTCATCTTCGAGGGCGGCATCAAGAAAATGAACTACTCCGTCTCCGATACCGCGGAGTTCGGCGGCTACATCTCCGGCCCGCGCGTCATCGACGCCGATACCAAGGAGCGCATGAAGGGCATCCTGTCCGATATTCAGGACGGCACCTTCACCAAGCGCCTCGTCGCCAACGTCGAGGGTGGCAACAAGGAGCTCGAGGAATTGCGCGCTAGCTACAACGATCACGAGATCGAGAAGACTGGCGAGAAGCTGCGCGACCTGATGAGCTGGGTGAAGAACCCGCTGAACGAGACCGCCTAAGGTCTCGTTATCCCGCGGGGTATAGCCCCGCGACCGCGCCTCCCGACTATTTTCAATAAGTTGTCAATAAGGGGGGCGCTCGCTAAGCTTGAGGGCATGAGCGATTACATTGACGCAGCCCCCGAGCGCCCACAGAACCGTGGTGGTGCCGATCCGCACCGCCACGGTTCTTCGCATTCTCACTCCCATTCCGAGGCACACGGGCATTCCCACTCCCACGCGCCCACGGACGCCCCGCTGCGCGCACTGCTCATCGTGCTCGCGGTGACCGGCACGATCTTCTTCGCCGAGCTCATCGGCGGGCTGGTCACCGGCTCCGTTGCGTTGCTGGCCGACGCGATGCACATGCTTTCCGATGCGGCGGGGATCATCATCGCGGTGATCGCCATCCTCATCGGGCGCCGGGCCTCCAACGCGCAGGCGACCTTCGGCTACCGGCGCGTGGAGGTGCTGGCCGCACTCGTCAACGCGGTCACTGTGCTGGGCATCTCCGTGTGGATCGTGGTGGAGGCCATCCGCAGGCTCCGCGAGCCCGTCGAGATTCTCGCCGGCCCCATGATGATCATCGCCGTGATTGGTCTCATCGCGAACGTGGTCTCCGCGTGGATCCTGCACAGCCAGCGGGATAACTCCGTAAACGTGCAGGGCGCCTTCCTGCACGTGTTGGCGGACATGTTGGGCTCCGTCGCCGTCCTGATCGCTGGTGGCGTCATTATCACGACCGGCTGGCAGTACGCGGACGTCATTGCCTCTCTCGTCATCGCAGCACTCGTGCTGCCACGCGCCTGGCAGCTCATGATGCACACGCTGCGGATCCTGCTGGAGCAGGCTCCGCCGGGCTACGACCCGGCCGAGATCGACGCGCTTCTCCGCGAGGTAGACGGCGTGATGGATGTTCACGACCTGCACCTGTGGTCCCTCGACGGGACGAGTGCGCTCGCCTCCGTGCATCTGGTCGTTCCGGAAGACCGCGACCCGGCTGCCGTGTTGTGCGTGGCCCAGGAAGCCCTACAAGAGCGGGGGATCGCCCACTCGACGATTCAGGTGGAGCGCCCGAGCCACGTTGAGCACGAGGGGCCGCACAACGTCTGCTAGCCAGCGAGCGCTGGTTGTACGTGGGCGGGTTTACCAGCTGGAGGAGCCGCCGCCACCGGAGAAACCACTGCTGAAGCTGGTATTCGCAATACCACCGCTGCTGCTGGAGCTTTCAGCAGCACGCGTATCCGCGCTGTGCCACGAGGCCAGCAGGTAGTAGGGCACCCAGTTGGAGTACACGTAGCCGGGACGCCAGTCGCGGTCGGTGAGGGAGGGGCGCTCGTCGCGGTGAGCCTCGCGATCCAGGTGCTTCATATCGCGGGAGGCCAGCTCCAGAGCGTGCGCCTGGTCACTGACGATGCGCGCCAGCCGGTCCATGAAATCCGGGGCCTGAAGGTCCCGCATCAACGCCTCGACTTGCGCCTCAACATTCTTTAGCTGGCGGATCGCCTCCCGATTGCGCACCTCGAACAGGGCCTCGGAGAGATCCTGCTTGATGGAGCGCAGCTCTCGCTCGCGCTTGATCTGATCGCCGTTTTCCAGCTCGAACATCAGGTTGATGTTGTCTTCGGCATTGCTCATCGACTCGAGGGTTTCGTGCGCGCTCGCGACCTGCTTGTGCTTGGCGTAGAACTCCTTGTCATCGCTCGTGAGCGTCAGGTTTAGTGCCCCCACTCGGTTGTTGAGGTTCAAGAACTCGTCGCGGATCGTGGTCCACTGCGAGCGCAGCTCGGCATTCGCCAGCGGGGAGCTCAGCGAATTGGCGCGGATATCCAGTGCGTCCAGGCGCTGCGAGAGCTCGGAGTAGCGGGTGGAAAGTTCGTAGAACTGCTGCTTCGCAGTGGCCGTCAGCTTCTTCTTTCGGCGCTGCCAGGCAGCCGCCCCCACACCTGCAGCTCCCACGCCCACCGCGCCGATGCCGAGCATGGCGTTGCGGTCTTCGCGAGCCTGCTCCTCGGCCAGGCGCGCGCCCAGCTCCGTATCCGCGGCGACCTTGGCGCCCTCGACGAGGCCGTTGGCGAAATTCCCGCGGCGGAAGCTGTCCTTCATCGCCTCCAGGGAGGCGTCCAAGTGGGGGCCTTCGAAGATATCCAGGTCCTGGCAGACGTCGTTGCCGCAGTAGACACCGTTGGTCCGGGTGCTGGTACCCACTCCCAGGATCAGCGTTCCGTTTTCCCATGCAGCACCCTTGCCGGTGCCGTCGGGCACCAGCTCCGGCATGTTTCGGCCTGCCCAGTCGAGGACGTCGTCGTTGAAGTTATCGCTACTGCCCGGGATGAGGACGTAGACGACCTTCTGGACGGAATCGGGGAAATCGATCCTTGCAGTCTGTTCGATCATTCCCTGGCGTGCGGCGTCGCCCAGCACGCCGGAGCCGTCGGCGACCTGGACGTCCACCGTGGCGTGGGGAACCGCCGGTGCTGCTTGAGCCTGCACGATGCTGTGGGCTACCGGCTGTTCCGCAGCAGCCGTTCCGGTGACAAGCCAGGGCGCTGCTCCGGCGCACGCGATGCCCATGAGGGCCAGGATCGGGGCGGTGGGGTGGCGTCGCGAGTGCATCATGGCACCAATCATGCCACAGGGGTCTAGCCCCTGAGGTGCTGTGAGCGACCACGAAGGAGAAGGTGGAACCCGAGCTTTTCCCATAGCTTCCACACCAGTGGAGCCAGCGTGAAGGAGAAGATAATGGCCCCGGCAGCGTCGCTGGGGAAGTGGACGCCGCGGGCCATCACGGTGGTCACGATGAGAGCGATGGCGACACAACCGACCGCAGCGATGATGCTGAGCCCCCTCCAGCTCACCGGCGAACGGGATCGACTCGGGTCGAGACCGCGATACGTCGCGATGAGGCTGACAGCCACCGTGACGGCGATGAACGTCGTATGCCCGCTGGGAAAGCTCATATCGCTGGGCAGGCTGTGTGGCGGGTGCGCGAGAAAGTCCCAGTCGGGGCGGGGGCTGCGGACCAGAGTGCGGGCCAAGCATGGAGGCATTCACGGGGAATCATTCTCGCAGAGCGTGAATCGAACGCCACCGGTCCGCTGAGCGACTGCTAACGGGGGTGCTAAAGAATTCTTAAAAGCGCTGGCAGCGGGGGAATCAATAGAACATGCAGGGGGTGGTGAGGGGAAAAGTTTTTCGCAATTACGCAAAAGGTGAAACGAATGCTCACCAAATTTCCTAGGTTAGTTTTTGTCAGCAAGATGCACCGCTGCGGCGGGGCTCGGCTGGCGACCTTTCCGGCAAGCCCGATTCCTGGGTGTCCGCGGGGTTGCGGACCAGGGGTGGGGCTCAGATCAACTCACGTTGGTCGCCGCTGCAAGGGGGTGCAGTGAGGTCGACGTGAGTGGGCGAGAGTGAACAGCCGCGACATGGTTGGGCTGGTTACTGGAGCTCGTGCCTACTGGGTGAGGGGCAGATGATCTGGGCGAATCCAGGATTCGGGCTCGCCGGTGAAGGCACTGCCGGGGGTGGGGTTCCCAATAGATGCAAAACCACCGCCCAGCGGGGGGATTTTAAGGGTGGCCTACGACACACACGCCACCGCCAAGGGATATGATTGTGGGGTCATGCGCCATACACGGTCAGGCGTGGGCCCCCTCGGGTGACGCGGTCGTTTCACCCGCTGGGGAAGTGAAAATTTTTCAGGAGAATTCCCTTGAGCACCACCAACCGCCCGGTTGTACTAATCGCAGATAAGCTCTCTCAGTCCACCGTCGATGCACTCGGCGATTCCGTCGACGTCCGTTGGGTGGATGGCCCGAACCGGCCAGAACTCCTTGAGGCCGTCGTCGATGCCGACGCCCTGCTCGTGCGCTCCGCCACCACGGTGGATAAGGAAGTGCTCGAGGCCGCCAAGAATCTGAAGATCGTCGGTCGCGCCGGCGTCGGGCTCGACAACGTGGACATCGAGACCGCGACCGAGCGCGGCGTCATGGTCGCCAACGCGCCGACCTCGAACATCCACTCCGCCTGCGAGCACGCCATCAGCCTGCTGCTGTCTACCGCCCGCCAGATCCCGGCAGCCGATAAGACCCTCCGCGACGGCGAGTGGAAGCGCTCTTCCTTCAAGGGCGTGGAGATCCTCGGCAAGACCGTCGGCATCGTGGGCTTCGGCCACATCGGTCAGCTGTTCGCTCAGCGCCTCGCCGCTTTCGAGACTGAGATCATCGCCTACGATCCCTACGCCAACCCGGCCCGCGCCGCGCAGCTCGGCGTGGAGCTCGTTGAGCTTGAGGAGCTCATCGGCCGCTCGGACTTCGTGACGATCCACCTGCCGAAGACCCCGGAGACCAGCGGCATGTTCGACGCTGACCTTCTGGCGAAGTCCAAGAAGGGTCAGATCATCATCAACGCTGCCCGCGGCGGCCTCGTCGACGAGCAGGCTCTCGCCGATGCCATCAAGTCCGGCCACATCCGTGGCGCGGGCTTCGACGTCTACGCCTCCGAGCCGTGCACGGATTCCCCGCTGTTCGAGCTCGACGAGGTCGTCGTCACCCCGCACCTGGGTGCATCCACCGTTGAGGCGCAGGACCGCGCAGGCACCGACGTCGCTGCCTCCGTCCTCAAGGCCCTGGCTGGCGACTTCGTCCCGGATGCCGTCAACGTCTCCGGTGGCAAGGTCTCCGAGGAGGTCGCCCTGTGGCTGAACCTGGCCACGAAGCTGGGCGCGGTTGCCGCCAAGCTGCTGGACGGCGCTCCGGCGTCCGTGGTCGTCACCGCCCGCGGCGAGCTCTCCAGCGAGTCCATCGACGCGCTCGGCCTGGCTGCCCTGCGCGGCACCTTCTCCGGCGTGCTGGACGAGCAGGTCACCTTCGTTAACGCCCCGTCCATTGCTGAGCAGCGCGGCGTGGCTCTCGAGGTGAACTCCCAGGACGAGTCCGTCACCCACCGCAGCGTGCTGGAGGTCAAGGTCGTCGCCGCTGACGGCTCCTCGGCCACCGTCGTTGGTGCGCTGACCGGCCTGGAGCGCGTCGACAAGATCGTCCGCATCAACGACCGCGGCCTGGACCTGCGTGCCGAGGGCACCAACCTCTTCCTGGTCTACGCAGACCAGACCGGTGCGCTGGGCCGCATCGGCACCCTGCTGGGCAAGCAGGGCGTGAACATCGCTGCCGCAGCTCTGTCCCCGAACACGGAGGACGGCACCGCAACCCTCGTGCTGCGCATCGACCGTGTGCTGACCGAGGATGAGCTGGAGGCTGTTAACGCGGAGCTCTCCGCCGAGAACGCCTTCCAGGTCGCCTTCTAAGAGGCACTCCTCACATCGCCTCCCGCCAACCGGCGGGCAGCGAACGGAGCCAAGGCTCTCTTCAGCAACCGCCCCCGGCGCAGGCTTAATGTTCTGCGCCGGGGGCGGTTTGCCATGTGTTGGGCGGGGCCTGCAGGCTTAATCGGCTGGGCGCCGGACACGACGCTGCGGGCGAATGAACCAGGAAAGCCGAGGCTAAACCCAGTTTCGGACCTTCGCGAAGGCCTTGGGCCAACGCTGGGAGGTGTTCTTCACCGCCCAGCGGTAGCCGAAAAGCCCGATAGCTCCGCTGATCAGTACCTGCACCCCGATGCCAATGGCGCTAAGTCGGGATGCATCTGCCCAGGAATCGGCGTCGTGGAGGTCGATGATCAGCAGCGCTGTTCCAGGAATGAGCGGCAGGAACAGCCCCAACAGGCCGACGATGGAAAGAATGAACGCGTTGCTGGACGTTCCGGAGCGGTTCTTCATCGGGCTCGTGCCCGGTGCGGCGCTGGGGAAGGGGAAGCGCAATGCGAAAGCGGGACTGAGCCCCAGAGACTGCACCAGGGAACACACGGCGAGCAAGCTGATACCCGCCCAGAGGGGGCGGAAGTCTTCGATGGCCCCAAGCCCGATCACGATGAGGAGGAAAATGGGGCCGATGACCGTCAGAGAAGCCAGCAGGCGGCCAGCGATGAGGTCCTTCGGGCGCACCCCTGAGACCATGTTCACCCAGTTGGAGGGTCCATCCAGGCCGAAGTCATTGCCGTTGATCATCAGCACGCCCTGCGCGACGATGAAGGGCGCGTACCACTGCACCCCAGTGCCCTGGAGCGCGCCAAGGGCGAGAAACATGGCGCCGATCAAAATAAACACCACGGCCTGATAGGAATAACGCACATCGCGGCGCCAATACCGCAGCGTGCGGGAATAGACTGCGTCGCGCGGACCCGCAGTGGCCCACCGCAGCATGACCCCACCGGTGTGCTTCGTGGCCTGATCAGAACTACTGCGGATCGGGTGGGTCAGCTCGAAACGCAGGGCGGTGCGCCAGAGCCACAGGCAACCCAGAATCGTCGCGGCGGCAATGAAGCCCTGGGCGATCGCCGCGCCGGCGTTGCCCTCGATGGCGGAGGCTGCCGCGCCAGCCGCTGCGCCAAACGGCGTCCAGCTAAAGACCGTGCCCAACTCCAGCAGCTTATCCAGGCTTTGTACACCATTGGTGGTGAAATTCAGCCCCATGATGGCGATGAGAAAAAGGAAGGAAAATGCGTAACCCAGGCGCTCCGACCACACGCGGTTCGCCATTGCCGAGCTCAGCGATCCTAAGGCCTCGCCCAGGAGGACGGCGACGATGCCCTGCGCGAGGCAGGCAATGACCCAGAGCGCGGAGAGCAGACCCGCGCCGGATGCAGCACTCGCCTGGATTCCGGCCACGCCGAAGCCAGCCATGATCAGCGAGCAGATGAGGGAGAGCAGGGCGCGGGACTGCAGGAACGCCGCGCAGGTCAGCCCGGGAAATAGTTGGCGCTCAGTGACCGGCAGTGTGGCAAACTTCTGCGGGGTCAAGTGGTTTTCCGGGCTGGGCCACACGAACACAATGAGGAGGTAGGCGAGGGCGCCGGCAGCCATGGTCAGCGGTAGCAGACGCACCTCATGTTCTTGCGTGAGCATCGCGTAGCTGAACGCGCCGAGCCCGATGGCACCGGCGATCCCAAAAACAGCCATGAAGATGGCGTTGAAAATGAGGACCCAATCTTTTTTGAAGCTCCGGCGCCACATTGTCAGATGGAGGCGGATCAGGTGCCTGGTCAGTGACTTTGTGGCACGCGCTGGGGCGGGTTGTTGGCGTGGGGAGAGGCTCACTGGGCGTCTCCCTGAGTGCCGAGCCAGCTGAAGGAACCCTGCGATAGGCTGCGGCCGCCCACGAGGGAGACGAAGACCTCGTTGAGGGGTTGGCCCTGGCGGACCTCGTCGATTGTGCCGTCCCGCAGCACCCGACCGTCGGCGATGATCGCCACATGATCACACAGGCCCTCGACCAACTCCATGACGTGCGAACTCATGACGACGGTGCCGCCGGCCGCGACATAGCGGCGCAGGATGTCCCGAATGACCTGCCCGGAGACCGGGTCGACGGCCTCGAAGGGCTCGTCTAGGATCAGCACTTCCGGGCCGTGGAGCATGGCGCCGGCGAGGAGGATCTTCTTGGTCATGCCCGCGGAGAAGTCCACGATGTACTTACCCTCTGCGCCGGTGAGGTCCATCGCCTCCAGGAGCTCCTCGGTGCGCTGCTCGATGACCTGCGGGTCCATTCCGCGCAGGTGGCCCAGGTAGTCGAGGTATTCCCGGGCGGTGAGCCGGTCGAAGATGGGCAGCCCATCCGCCAACAGCCCGAAGCGCTGCTTCGCTGCCATGATCTGCTCGGCGGAGGCGTGATCCCACATCGGGATGCCACAGATCCAGGCGTTGCCACTGGTGGGCTCCAGCAGCCCGGTCGCGATGGTCAGTGCGGTGGTCTTTCCGGCACCGTTGGGTCCGACGACGCCGTACATGCTGCCTCGCGGGATGCGAAGGTTGAGGTTATCGACGGCGCGGGTGTCGCCGAAGCTCTTGCTCAGTCCGCTCATCGTCAGGGCGGTGGAGGCCACCTCGTCGGTGTCGGGGCGGTCGGCGGAGCTGCCGGGGTAGGGGCGGATGCTATGGGCTTCACTCATGTTTTCAAGCTAGCAAAGTGGCCCCGCGTGCCCTGGGATGAGAGCGAATTTCCGCCACGGCCATAGAGGTTCTTTTAGCTCTAAGCTGTGAGGTGATACACTCACAATGTTCAAATAGTGAGATGAAGGGGTTCATTATATGAAACTCGCGGTTATTGATGGTGACGGCATTGGCGTTGAGGTCACCGCGGAGGCCTTGAAGGTTCTCAAGGCGGTGCGCGATGACGTCGAGACCACGGAATACGACCTCGGCGCCCGGCGCTACCTACGCAATGGCGAGACACTGACCGACGCCGACTTGGAGAGCCTCAAGCAGCACGACGCGATCCTGCTGGGCGCGATCGGCGACCCGCGTACCGTCCCGGCTGGTGTGCTGGAGCGCGGCCTGCTGCTGCCGCTGCGCTTCAAGCTCGACCACGCGGTGAACCTGCGCCCCTCCAAGCTCTACCCGGGGGCGAGCTCGCCGCTGAAGAACCCCGGCGAGATCGACTTCGTGGTCGTCCGCGAGGGCACCGAGGGCCTCTACTGCGGCAACGGCGGTAACCTGCGCGAAGGTACCGACCAGGAGGTCGCGAGCGAGGTTAGCCAGAACACCTGGTTCGGCGTCGAGCGCGTCGTCCGCGACGCCTTCCGTCGCGCCCAGGAGCGCCGTAAGAAGCTGACCTGGGTCCACAAGACCAATGTCCTCGTCAATGCCGGTGGCCTGTGGCAGCGCGCCATCGAGACCATTGGTGAGGAATTCCCGGACGTCGAGGTGGACTACAACCACATCGACGCCGCGACCATCTACATGGTCACCGACCCATCCCGCTACGACGTCATCGTCACCGATAACCTCTTCGGCGACATCCTGACCGACCTGGCGGGTGCGGTCACCGGCGGCATCGGCCTGGCCGCCTCGGGCAATATCGACCCGACCCACAACAACCCCTCCATGTTCGAGCCGGTGCACGGCTCGGCCCCGGACATCGCCGGGCAAGGGATTGCCGACCCGTGCGCCGCGATCCTCTCCGTGGCCCTGATGCTGCGCCACCTCGGCGATGAGGCCAACGCCGAAAAGATCGAGAAGGCCGTGCTGGCCGAGGCTGCTGGCCGGGATGGTTCCCCGATCCGCACCGCCGAAGTCGGCGACCGCATCGCCGCAGCGGTCCAGGCTTAGCTCCACACTCACTCCAGCTCGCCCGCCCGGGTTTTCCGCATGTGAAGACCCGGGCTCCGTCATGTCTTGGGCGCGTCGGTGAGAAACACTTCGGTGGTTTGGCGCCCAAACCTAGGTCCGAATGGGTAGGTTGAGGCCATGAATGCGCCAGTAAGCGTCGAAGTCGAGGAGATCCGTAGCTTCCTCGCCGCCCACGAGCCCTTCTCCCGGCTTCCCGAACCCGCACTGAACGCCCTCGCCGCGGGAACCCAGATCGGCTACGCCCGCAAAGGCGAGGTCCTCATCCGCCACGGGGAGGTCAACGACGAGCTCGGCGTGATCCGCTCCGGGGCCGTGGACGTCATCGATGAGGACGGCATCCTCCTGGACCGCCGGGATATCGGCCAGACCTTTGGCTACTCCACCCTCGTTGCCGAGCCCGAATCCCACTATCAGATGGAGGCTGTGGAGGATAGCCTCATCATCTACATCTCGCGGGAGACCTTCGCCCCGCTCGCAGAAGAGTTCGCCGACTTCCTGCGCTACTTCTCCAGCCTCTCCGAGCGCATCCGGCTCGCAGCGGAACAGACCCGCAGCAACACCAGCTCTGAGGTGCTGCGCACCCCGCTGGGGGCGTTTGCTATCACCGATCCCGCCGCCACGACCTCACAGACCACGCTGCGGGACGCCGCGATCAGCATGGGGGAGCACAACGTCAGCTCGCTGCTGGTCATCGACGACCGCGAGCTGCGCGGCATCATCACCGACCGCGACATGAGACGCTCCGTCGCCGCGGACATCAGCGGGGACTCGCCGGTCGCCGGGGCCATGACCGCCAACCCGATCTCCCTGGGGTCGGATGCGCTCGTCTTCGAGGCCATGCTGCTCATGGCGGAGCGCGGGATCCACCACATCCCGGTCGTCGACGACGGCAGGGTTGCGGGCATCATCGCCGCGGCCGACATCATGCGCCTCATGCAGTCAGACCCGCTTTACCTTTCCGGCCAGCTCGCGCGCCAGAGCACACCGGAGGAGCTGGCCGAGACCTATCGCTCCGCCAAGGCCGTGGCCATCCGCTTCTTGGAGCGCGGGGCCAGTTCTGAGGAGGCCCAGCGACTGCTCACCGTGGCCACCGACGCGCTGACGAGGCGGCTTCTCACGCTCGCTGAGGAGGAACTGGGGCCAGCCCCTGTGCCCTTCGCCTTCGCCGTGCTGGGATCCCAGGGTCGCCGCGAGATGGGCACCGCCAGCGACCAGGACAACGCCCTGGTCATCTCTGATGAATACCAGCCCGAGGAGCACGACGAGTACTTCCGGCGCCTTGGCGAGATGGTCTGTCAGGGGCTGGCGACCGCCGGGCAGCCGCTGTGCCCCGGCGACATGATGGCCTCCAACCCGCAGTGGCGGATGACGGTCAGCCAATGGCGGGCGACCTTCCACCACTGGATCACCGCCCCCGAACCCGATGCCCTGTTGCACGCGCAGACCTTCTTCGACATGCGGGCCGTCGGCGGCGGGGAGGAGATGGTCGATGAGATCCACGCCTACGCAACTGCTGCGGCCCAGCAGGCGCCCCGGCTGCACGCGCACCTCGCCGCGCTCGCGGTACGCCGGGAACCCCCGCTCGGGGTTTTCCGCGGCCTGATCCTGGGGCGACGCGGCGAGCACGCTCATACCCTGGACATCAAGAAGGGCGGGCTGGCCGCCGTCGTGCAGATCGCACGCCTGCACGCGATTCTGAGCGGCAGCCACGAGCTTTCGACCCGGTCCCGGCTGGCCGCGGCGGCGGGGGAGTCGCTCAGCCGATCGGCTGCGGCGGACCTCACCGATGCCTTCGATTTTCTCTCTTCCATCAGCCTTCATCACCAGGCGAAGCAGGACGCGGCAGGGGAGGCGCCGGACTACCGGGTCGACCCGGGGGAGCTGAAGAAGATGGAACGGGAGCACCTGCGGGATGCCTTCCAGATCATCAAGAAGGCCCAGTCGGGGCTCTCGGTGCGTTTCCCGGTGCGCAGCGTGTAGTGCAGCAACGAGCGAGAGGATTATTAAAGGAGTAGCGATGGCGAAGTGGTGGCAGGCCCCCTGGCTGGGGACTTCCTGGCGGACCCGCAAGGCGACGGGCGCCCTGGCGGAGTACTACGACGTCCCCCGCGCCAAGGTGAACCAGCCCATCGGAGAGGCCCCACTGCTGGCCGTGGACGTCGAAACCACCGGCCTGGATCCAAAGAAGGACCTCATTCTCTCCATCGGTTGGGTGCCCATGACTGGCGGGCGCATCACCCCGGCCGAGGCGGACTACGCGGTGATCCACCACGAACCGGAGGTCCTGGAACGCGTACCCGCCGGCATGGAATCGGCGAAGATCCATGGCATCACCCACACGGACATCGAGGCAGGGGAGCCGCTGCGCGACGTGTTGAGCAGGTTGCTGTTGGCGCTCCGGGGCCGGGCGATGGTCGTGCATTTTTCGCCCATCGAGACCCAGTTCCTAGGGCAAGCGTGCAGGCAACACTTCGGTTCGGGTCTCTCCGTCCCGGTCATCGACACCTTCGCCATCGAACGCCGGTACTTCGAGCGCATGGCGACCTACCCGCGCGGTGAGGATCTGCGGCTACCACGGGTGCGGGAACGCTACGGGCTACCGCACTACGGTTCCCACAACGCGCTCAGCGACGCGCTGGCCTGCGGGGAGCTGCTGCTCGCGATGCTGAAACACGAAAGAAATAATCTTTCGATAACAAGTACCCTAAGCGACATCATCGAGCGCACAGCCAGGTAGGGTTGGTACCTATGCGTATCGCCCGAATTGCTCACCCAGAAGGAATGACATTCGCGGTGCTTGAGGGTGGCCAGCCGGACGGCACCGGCGCCACCTGCCGCGAAATCGCTAATCACCCATTCGGCGAGCCGGAGTTCACCGGCAAGTCGTGGCCGATCGAGGAGGTTCGGCTGCTCGCGCCGATCCTTCCCAGCAAGATCGTTGCCGTGGGCCGCAACTATGCCGACCACGTCAAGGAGGTCTTCAAGCAGGGCGCGGAGCACCTCCCACCGACCATCTTCCTGAAGCCCCCGACAGCCGTCGTCGGCCCCGAAGCCCCGATCCGCATCCCGGAGTGGGCCACCCGTGTCGAGTTCGAGGGCGAGCTCGCCATCGTCATCGGACGACCGTGCAAGGACGTCAACCGTAACAACTGGAAGGACGTCGTCCTGGGCTTCACCATCGTCAACGACGTCAGCTCTCGCGACCTGCAGTTCGCCGACGGCCAGTGGTCTCGGGCTAAGGGCCTGGACAGCTTCTGCCCGCTGGGCCCATGGATCGAGACGAACGTCGACGGGATCGACATCGACAGCCTGCCCATCAAGGCGCACCTGACCCACGACGGGAAGACCGAGACCAAGCAGGACTCGAACTCTAACCAGATGATCAAGGATATCCCGGAGATCGTCGAGTGGGTGTCCTCCGCGTTCACCCTGCTGCCGGGCGATGTGATCTGCACCGGTTCCCCGGCCGGAACCGCGGAGATGGTGCCGGGAGACCGCATTGCGGTGGAAATCCCAGGCCTGGGAACGCTGGCCAACCCGGTTCAGGCGTATTAGAAGATACGGAGTCGGCGGCCTCGGGGGAGGTTCGCCGCGCCGTGGGGGCGGGGGTTAGACGTTTCGCATGCTGGCGGGGACGTTGAGCGCGCGCAGCGCGGTTTGCAGCTTGGCGGTGGTTTCCTCCGCCTCCTCGTGGGGATCGGAGTCGGCGACGATCCCGCCACCGGCCCACACGCGCGCAGAATCCCCCTCCACGCAGGCGCAACGGATGGCGACCATCCACTCGCCGTCGCCGTCCGCATCACACCAGCCCACGGCGCCGGCATAGAACTCGCGGGGATCCTCCACGGACTCGATGATCCCCACCGCCTCGTCGGTGGGGGTGCCACCGATCGCCGGGGTTGGGTGCAGCATCAGGGCAAGGTCAAGAGCGGAGTAGTCCGCGTCAGCCAGGGTGCCGACGATCGGGGTTCCCAGGTGAATCATCTCGGTGGTCTCGTGAATGAGGGGCTCGGCGGGGATATCGAGCTCCGAACACAGCGGCTCCAAGATCCTGCGGTAGTGCTCCACCACAAGAGCGTGCTCGACGAGGTTCTTTTCGCTGGAGCGCAGCTCTTCGGCGGTCGCATCGTCGCGCTCTGCAATGCCCGTGCGCGGCGCTGAACCCGCCAGCGGGAAAGCTCGAACCGTCCTGCCCTTCCGGGAGACCAACATCTCGGGGGAGGAGCCCACGAACATCGCCCCCTGGTCCTCCTTGCGTCCGGTGGCGGAGAGGTCCACGGCGTAGCCGTCACGGTTGGCGGAAAGATCGATGAAGCGGGCGGCGACGAGCAGCGGGTCGATGGTATCCGCGAAGTACACATCCGCCACGCGGGCCAGAACCACCTTCTCCAAACTGGTGCGGCGGATGGTCTGAATCGCTGCGGCGACCCGGGCCTGATGCTCTTCCTTCGTGGTCGCGACGGTGACCTCGACCGCCTCGAGGGACTCGGCGGCCTCTCGTCCCCGGAAGTATGCGGGTGGCTCAAGCGGGCCGTCGAAGGTGACGACCTTCTCCGGCTCCATGAGCGCGGCGCGAAAACCAGTGTTGAAAGGAATCGCGCCGACCAGCAGCTCAGCGGTGCCCTCGCGCAGGGCCGTGCTGGCCTCGAAAGGGTCCGGGAACGTGGCCTTACGCCCTTGAGTCCGAATGCTGTGATGTGGTCGTGACAGCAAAAAGTCCGGAGCGGTCACCGGCCTTTTGTCTGAATCCATACCCGCCAGTCTACCGACCGCCCCCGCGGGCTCCTCGATGGCCACCTCAAGCACCAATTTTCGGGGTAGCTAGGTTTCCTAGGGAGCATAGAGTACATTTGCCGCATGAACTTTCTTCCCCATTTGTCTCAGCGCGCCGGTGAGCCCGCTGAGCAGCCGGCACAGTCCCGCCGCATTCTCCGCCGCGGCCTGACCGGAGCACTCGCCACAGCAGCAGCCCTCTCCCTCTCTTTCGTTCCGCAGGGATCCCCCGAAGCCCAGGCACAGTCCTCCATGGGAAGCCTCAGCTCTTCCGCGGGCGACCTGGAGGACCTCGCCGGCATCATCAACGGCATCGTCGGCGGCTTGGAAAACGGTGGCGGGGGCGGGGCGGGTACCGCCCCGAACAATAACGCCAACCTGAGCGAGCGGACCTTCAGCGTCAACGGCAAGACCCGCAAGGCGATCGTCAAGATGCCGAAGTCCGGCCTGCGGAGCAACCTGCCGGTCGTGTTCATGTTCGGCGGTTGGCAGCACGACGCGAACAAGGCCCGCAGCTACGCCGGCCTGGAGAACACCGCAGCCGGTGACTCTGCGATCATCGTGTACCCGGAGCCGGTGCGCAGCACCTTCAAGGGCGAGACTTACCCGGCGTGGGGTGGCGCCCCGTACGCCACCAACACCAGCCGCAGCGCCGATGTGGCCTTCGTCCGCCAGATCGTCAACACCCTGGTCCGCGAGGGCAAGGCAGACCGCAACCGCGTCTACGCCACCGGGCTGTCCAATGGCGGTGGTCTGGCCCTCGGTCTCGGTTGTGCCGCACCCGACCTGGTCAAGGGCGTTGTTGGTGTGTCCGGCGCCTACTACACCCCTGCGGTAAGTAACTGCGCGAATGCCTCGGTGCCGACCATGATCATCCACGGCACGGGCGACGACATCGTGAACTACAACGGCGGTTCCCGTCACGGTGCAACCTACCTCTCCATCAACCAGGTGCACCGTCAGTTCGCTGCCCGGAACAAGTGTGACCTCTCCAAGGCGCCGAGTGCCTCCACGAACGGCAACATCACGACCTACCGCTACAGCGGCTGCGCCGCGACGACCGTGCTGAAGAAGGTCGCAGGTGGCGAGCACACCTGGTACCCGAGCCGTCCAGATGCTGCGCAGGAGTCCTGGAACTTCTTCAAGTAATTCATGTGCTACGCGCGGGAAAATAACCCGCGCCCGCCCCGGGGTGTGCGATGCACAGCCCGGGGGTTTGCGCTCTCAGGGCGGATCCTGTGGTTCAGCCCCGGCGCTCGATCTTGCGACGGGGCAGCGCGGGTAGGATAAGAGCCCATGAGTGAAGTTCGCGTACGTTTTTGTCCATCGCCCACCGGCACCCCGCACGTCGGCATGGTGCGCACCGCGCTGTTCAACTGGGCTTATGCCCGCCACACCGGCGGCAAGCTGATCTTCCGCATCGAGGATACGGATGCTCAGCGCGATACCGAGGAGTCCTACCAGGCCATCATCGACTCCCTGAAGTGGCTCGGCCTCGACTGGGACGAGGGGATCGAGAACGGCGGCCCGCACGAACCCTACCGCCAGTCCCAGCGCATGGATATCTATGCCGAGGTCCTGGAGAAGCTGAAGGCCGCCGGCGAGGTCTACCCGGCGTACTCCACTCCGGAAGAGGTCGAGGAGCGCCACAAGGCCGCTGGCCGCGACCCGAAGCTGGGCTACGACAACTACGACCGCGACCTCACCGAGGAGCAGATCGCCGCGTTTGAGGCGGAGGGCCGCAAGCCGGTCTGGCGCCTGAAGATGGACCACGACCGCCGCTACACCTGGACCGACCTGGTCCGCGGGGAGATGGACGTCGACGGCAAGACGATGCCGGACTTCGTCGTCGCCCGCTCCAATGGGCAGCCGCTGTACACCCTCGTCAACCCGCTGGACGACGCGCTGATGGGTATCACCCACGTGCTGCGCGGCGAGGACCTGCTGCCGTCGACCCCGCGCCAGATCGCGCTCTACGAGGCGCTGATCCGCATCGACGTGGCCAAGGAAGTGCCGACCTTCGCGCACCTGCCGTTCGTCACGGGGGAGGGCAACCGCAAGCTGAGTAAGCGCGACCCGGAGTCGAACCTCTTCAACCACCGCGACGCCGGCGTGATCCCGGAGGGCATGCTCAATTACCTCTCGCTGCTCGGCTGGTCCCTGTCCGCCGACGAGGACATCTTCACGATGTCCCAGCTGATCGAGAACTTCGACATCGCCGACGTGAAGCCGAATCCGGCGCGCTTCGATCACAAGAAGATGGAGGCCATCAACGCCGACCACATCCGCATGCTGGATCTGGCGGACTTCACGCAGCGTCTGCGCACCTACCTGGAGGAGTTCAAGGACTGGCCGGCCGACTACCCGGCGGAGAAGTTCGCCTTCGCCGCCGAGCTGGTGCAGACCCGCATCAAGGTGCTGGGGGACGCCGATGGCTTGCTGCGCTTCCTGCTGACCAAGGACGAGGACCTTGAGCTGGAGCCGAAGGCGGCGCGTAAGAACCTCAAGGAGGCTGCGAAGGAGCCACTGGCTGCCGCGATCGAGGAGCTCGAAGCCATCGCGGAGGAGGACTTCCGCACCGAGGCGATCGAGAAGGCGCTGTCCACCCGACTGATCGAGCAGATGGAGCTCAAGCCGCGCGTGGCCTACGGTGCGCTGCGCGTCTCGATCTGTGGCCAGGCAGTGTCCCCGCCGCTGTTCGAGTCCATGGAACTGCTGGGCAAGGGCTCCACGCTGGCCCGCCTGCGCGCTGGTTTGGAGCAGACCCCATTCCAAGCTGAACAGCCCGCGAACTAAGGTTTAAAAATAGGCGACGACCTGCCAATTTGTGTGTGACGATGGCTTCTGGCTATAGTAGTCATCGTTGCACAGCGCAGGGCTCCTCAAGAAGGAGATGCTCGCAGTGTTAACGATTGGCCTATGGTGTAATTGGCAACACTACGGTTTCTGGTACCGTCATTCTAGGTTCGAGTCCTGGTAGGCCAGCAGCGAAGATTAACTTTAAGTTTCTCTCGCGTCCTAATGCCCCGTTCGTCTAGCGGCCTAGGACGCCGCCCTCTCACGGCGGTAACACGGGTTCAAATCCCGTACGGGGTACAAATCAACAGCCTCACCGGTTTTCCGGTGAGGCTGTTTTCTTTTCTGCGGAGTCCCCAAGCCTGATGGTCGCGGGCGGGATCAAGCGGTTAATGCGCCACGATTGAA